>CAYWMY010000210.1:0-5393 GCA_964459405.1 uncultured Steroidobacteraceae bacterium
TCGAGGTGCGCGGCACGGCGTCGATGGTCTCGTAGCGTTCGGGCAGCTGCCATTTCACGAAGCCGTGCGCGAGCAGGTGGGCGTTCAGCATCCCGGGCGTGGCCGATTGTCCGGGGCTGAACACGACGCACGCGAGCGGCCGTTCGCCCCATTGCTCATCGGGGAGCGCGATCACCGCCGCTTCGGCGATCGCCGGGTGGGCCATCAGCGCGTTCTCGAGCGCGACCGAGGAGATCCATTCGCCGCCCGACTTGATGAGGTCCTTGGTGCGGTCGGTGATCCGCACGCTGCCGTACTCGTTCAGCACGGCCACGTCCCCCGTGCGCAGCCAGCCATCGTCCGTGAACTTGTCTTCGGATACGGGGACGTGGTGGTAGGCGCCCGTGATGAAGGGCCCGCGCACCTGGATCTCGCCCATCGTGCTGTTGTCCCAGGGGGCATCCGCTCCCGCGTCCGTGCGCACGCGCAGCTCGACGAGTGGATTCGGGATGCCCGCCAGCGCGGCGTGATGGAAACGCGTGTCCGGATCCGCCTCACGCAGGGCGGCGTGCTGGATCGCCATGGTCGCGACCGGTGAAGTCTCGGTCATGCCCCAGGCCTGCTGGATCCAGACACCATGCCGGTCGAAGGCCCGGATCAGCGATTCGGGTGCGGCCGCGCCGCCGACCACGGAGCGCATGCCGCGCGGCAGCCGCCAGCGACCCGGTTGCTGCGACAGCGACTGCTCGTAGGCGTGTATCAGGCCAAGCCAGATCGTGGGCACCCCGAGCGCCAGCGTCGGCGGCTCCGCAGTGATCAGATCGAGCAGATCCTCGGCATGCAGGTGGGGTCCCGGAAACACGAGCTTCGCGCCCTGCATCACGGCCCCGTAGGGCGCACCCCAGGCATTGGCATGGAACATCGGCACGACCGGCAGCACGACATCGCGATTGCCGAGGCCCCACTGGTCGGCGCAGCAGGCGGCGAGGGTATGCAGCACCGTCGAGCGGTGCGAGTACACCACGCCCTTGGAGCGGCCCGTCGTCCCGGAGGTGTAGCACATCGCGACCGCGTCGTTCTCGTCGTGAGCGACGTACTCGAAGCCGGCAGGATCGGCCTGCGCCAGCAGTCGCTCGTAGTCCAGCAGTTCCGCGGGCACGGGGGCGCCCGAGAACGGAAACACGATCACGCGTTCGAACGCGTGCAGCGGCGCGAACTGCCGGTACAGCGGCAGCAGGATGTCGTCGACGATCAGGAAGCGGTCGCCGGCGTTCGCGGCGATCCAGCCGATTTCCTCGGGCGGCAGGCGCAGGTTCAGCGTGTGCATGACGCCGCCCGCGGCGGGAATGCCGAAGTAGCACTCGAGGTGTGCGTGGTGATTCCAGCACAGCGTGGCGACGGCCTCGCCCTTGCGCAGGCCCAGATCGCGCAGCGCGGCGCCGAGCGCGCGTGTGCGCCGGTAGATCTCCGCATAGGTCTGTCGCCGCAGCGAACGATCCGGCAGGCGGGTGACCACCTCGTTGCGCGCGAACAGCGTACCCGCGCGCTCGAGCAGGTGGTTCAGCGACAGCGGTGTGTGCATCATCGTCGACTGGATCACGCGAATCCTCCGGTTCGGGGGCGGCTCTCGGACTGGGTGCCCGCGGGGCGGGAGGCCGGTGGCGTCTAAGCTTCGCATGCTCGATTGACTTCCCGCCATCCAGGGCGTCGATCCTGGGGGCATCGCCTCGAAGTCAGTGCCGGGGGATGTGACAGTTCAGGAAGATCGCGTGCGCTGCGGTTCTGGTCCTGAAGCCGGCGCCCGGCAAGGTGCAGGGCGCCACTTGCGGTTGCCCCGGGGCCCGGATCCACCGTCGCCGATATACCGCGAGGACGCGAGCCGGATCGTGGTCGCTGCGCGGCCGCGAAAGCCATTGCGCATTGTCGATACCGTCCGGGTGGCACAGGTGAAAGCATGTCCCCGGGATTCCGGCTGCCGCGCTGTCCTGCATCTGCCACGAGGCCGTCAGACGGATTCACAACAGCTGCGTTTCCGGGGGAGGGGCGAGGAACGTGTTCCATTGGCATCGCACCGGGTGAGCCGTACACGGGGGGCGGATCATGGATCGAGCGTGCGAATCCGGCGCAAGCCTGCTGCCGCCGCACCCGTTTCTGGCGACCGGGGATCCTGCGCTGGCGGAGCGTCAGATCTTCGCGGCGGGACCGGATGCGCGCAGCCTGCGGCCGCGGATCCGGAGCGCGACACGGTCGGCGACATCGCGGCGCGCTGGGGCTTCTGCAACGCTTCGAGCTTCACGGTGGCGTACCCGCGGGAGTTCGGCGAACGGCCGTCGGAGTCGCCTGAGCTGCGCGCGATCGGCCGGCGCTCGAATCGCAATGCGCGGCAGTCCGAGACGGCAGCCAGGGTTGAGTGAATCACGGCGCGGGCTGCACACCGTGCGGCGGACCGGACCATGCGACCCCGTTCGGGAAGCCCACCATGCACCGGCCGTGATCCAGCACGACGAGGTCGCGCTTCTTCGCGCGGAAGCGGAACGACACGGCGGTGCCATCGATCCAGATCGCCGTGGCGACCGTCTCCCCCGCAAAGACCGGCGCACGGTGCGCCAGCCCATCACTGTGGCCAGTGTCGACAGGGGGTCGGAACTGCTTCTCGTAGACGAGGGGGCCGTTCGCGTTCGTCGAGGGGATCCTGGCCGAAACCGACGCCGGGGTCTTCAACCACAGGGAGTTGCCAGGGTCGAAGCAGATCACGGATCGATACCTGTTGGCGCTGGCGGTCGAAATGACCGCCGCCTCGTGACCATCGATCGGGCGATCCAACCGGCGGTGGTGCTCGATGCTTCCGCCGAATACCTCGTCCAGCTCCCGGGCCGAGGGCTGCGTCACGGCTCGCGTGGCCGATCGAAGAGAGGTCCTTACACCCGGTGATCGCCGTTTGTGATGCCGACGTGTTCGTGCGCGGAACGTGCCGGGGATTGCGCTCGGCGGTCGAGAGCTTCCAGGCGTTGACACGAAGTCACGGCAATCTCCCCTGCTGAGGGATGGCGCCGTGGGTCAGTGAACGTCAGAATGCCTGGCGGTGCCAGGGGCCACGGCAGTTTCGATGCCCATCGGTGACGAAATTCCGGCAGCCGCGGGGTGACGATCGATGCGGAACGGGTGGCCTGCCTGTCCGTCTCGATGCGTCCTGCAACTCATCGATGGTGCCCAGGAGAGGACTCGAACCTCCACGCCTCTCGGCACTAGTACCTGAAACTAGCGCGTCTACCAATTCCGCCACCTGGGCACGGTGCGCGATCCCGGAGCCGGCTCCGGGAGGGCGCCGCAATGTACGCAGCCGGCTGCCGCTTGTCAACGTGACGCGGAAGCCTCATTAATGTGCCTCATCGGCTCACTACTGCCGCGGCGTTCGGCGCTGGCGCGGCCAGTGACAGAACAACGCCAGCGCCGGAATCGGATACTTCAAAACATGACGAGACGCAGTGACTGGAAGAAGCGCGATCCGCGGTTCGGGGACGAAGCGGGGCGCTATGAGCACCCGATCCCGAGCCGCGAGTTCATCCTGGAGACGTTGCGCACGGCCGGCCGGCCACTTGCTGCGGACGATCTGGCGCAGCGGCTCGGTGTGGCCGAGCCGCGCGATGCTCGCGCGCTGGCGAAGCGCGTGGGCGCCATGCTGCGTGACGGCCAGCTGCTCGAGAACCGCGCCGGGGAACTGTGTCTGCTGGACCGGCTGTCGCTGGTGGTCGGCACCGTGCAGGGACACAAGGACGGTTTCGGCTTCCTGATCCCCGACGACGGCAGCGACGACGTGCTGCTGCCGTACCGCCAGATGCGGGAACTCATGCACGGCGACCGCGCCGCGGTGCGCGTCACGGGCCGCGACGCGCGCGGCCGTCCCGAGGGCGTGCTGGCCGAGGTGCTGGAGCGGCGCACGAAGGAGGTCGCCGGCCAGTACTGGATCGAAGGCGGTGTCGGCTTCGTCGTGCCCGACAACCGGCGCATCAGCCATCGCGTGGTCGTGCCGCAGAAACAGAGCCTGAACGCAAAGTCGGGCCAGTACGTGGTCGCGGCGATCGTCGAACCGCCGTCGAAGCACGCCGATCCGGTCGGGCGCGTGACCCGCATCCTGCCCGAGGGCGGCACCGCGCCGACGGCGATCGAACTCGCGATCGTGGCGCACGGTCTGCCGCACGAGTTCCCGGCGGTGGTCGCGCGCGAGGCGCGTCATTACGGCCGCAGCGTGCGCCCCGACGATCACGCGGGCCGCGAGGACCTGCGCGACCTGCCGCTCGTCACCATCGACGGCGAGGATGCGCGCGACTTCGACGACGCCGTGTACGCCGAGGCGACGCGCAACGGCTACCGGCTGGTGGTCGCGATCGCGGACGTGAGCCACTACGTGCAGCCCGGCTCGGCGCTGGACCAGGAGGCGCGCGAACGCGCGACCTCGGTCTATTTCCCGAACCGCGTGCTGCCGATGCTGCCCGAGCAGCTGTCGAACCATCTCTGCTCGCTGATGCCCGAGGTCGATCGGCTGTGCATGGTCTGCGACATGACGGTGGCCCGCAGCGGCAAGGTCAGCCGCTCGCGATTCTATCCGGCGGTCATGCGCTCGCAGGCGCGCCTGACCTACACGCGCGTGGCGCAGGCGCTGGTCGAGCGCAGCCCGGCCGTGCGAGAGGAGCTCGGCGCACTGGTGCCAGGGCTCGAATGCCTGCACGACGTCTACCGCGCACTGCGCCGCCACCGCGAAGAGCGCGGCGCGCTGGACTTCGAGGCGCCCGAGATGAAGCTCGTGGTCAACGAGGCCGGTGAGGTCACGGAGATGCGCGAGTACCCGCGCAACGACGCGCACCGGCTGATCGAGGAGTGCATGATCGCGGCCAACGTCGAGGCCGCGCGGTTCCTGAAGAAGCACAGGCTGCCGGCGCTGTTCCGCATCCACGGCAAGCCCGACGAGGATCGGCTCGCGGAACTGAAGCGCTTTCTGGCCGAGCGCGGCGTGGCGCTCGACATCACGGGCGAGATCGAGCCCGCGCTGCTTGCGCGCACGCTGGCGTCGATCGCCGGCCGCCCGGATGCCGCCGTGCTCGAGACCTCGATCATCCGTTCCCTGCCGCAGGCCCTGTACCAGCCCGAGAACATCGGCCACTTCGGTCTCGCGCTCGACGAGTACGCGCACTTCACCTCGCCGATCCGCCGCTACCCGGACCTGCTGGTGCATCGAGGTATCCGCCACGCGCTGGCCGGCGGCCGTGCCGAGAACTTCGCGTATTCCCCGCGCAACATGGAACAGCTCGGCCAGGAGTGCTCTCTGCGCGAGCGGCGCGCCGACGAGGCCTGTCGCGACGTCATCCAGACGTTGAAGTGCGAGTTCATGCGCGACTGTATCGGCGAGGAGTTCGATG
>CAYWMY010000211.1:0-5389 GCA_964459405.1 uncultured Steroidobacteraceae bacterium
CCAGCGGCTTCATCATGATGGTGCCGCGACGCGACTGCATCACGCTCGACATGACCATCGACCAGGCCATGAAGATGATCGTCACGCTGGGTGTGGTCGTGCCGGCCTGGCCATCCCCGCAACAGCTGCCGCTCGCCATCGAAGGCAGGCCGGGAGCGGCGGCGCGGGATTCCTGATCGCACCGCGCGTTGCGGAACACGGCGCCAAGGCCGTAACATCGCGGCCTTCCGAATCCCGCCGCTGGCGGTGTTTCCCAATCCAGATCAAGAACTTGCACACATGCGCACGCATTACTGCGGTCACGTCAACGAATCGCTGGTCGGCCGGTCCGTCACCGTGGCGGGCTGGGTCCACCGGCGCCGCGATCACGGCGGCGTGATTTTCATCGACCTGCGTGACCGCGAGGGGTTGCTGCAGATCGTCGTCGACCCCGATACGCGCGAGGCCTTCGCGACGGCCGAGCGCCTCGGCCGCGAGTACTGCGTGCGCGTCGCGGGTCTGGTGCGGCATCGCCCGCCCGGTACGGTGAACGCCAGCCTGGCCTCGGGCCACGTCGAACTGCTCGCGAAGGAACTCGAAATCCTGAATCCCTCGGTGACGCCGCCGTTCGCGCTCGACGAGGAGGTGAACGAGGAACTCAGGCTCCGGTACCGCTACATCGACCTGCGCCGCGACACGATGCAGCAGCGACTGCGGCTGCGCCACGCGATCACGCGCGCCATGCGCAGCTACCTCGATCACCACGGTTTCATCGATCTCGAGACGCCGATGCTGACCAAGGCGACGCCCGAGGGTGCGCGCGACTACCTGGTGCCGTCGCGCACGCATCCGGGCAAGTTCTTCGCGCTGCCGCAGTCACCGCAGATCTTCAAGCAGCTGCTGATGATGAGCGGCTTCGACCGCTACTACCAGATCGTGCGCTGCTTCCGCGACGAGGATCTGCGTGCCGACCGGCAGCCGGAATTCACGCAGCTCGATATCGAGACTTCGTTTCTGACGCAGCAGCAGATCATGGAGCTGATGGAGGGGCTGGTGCGCACGCTGTTCGAGACGGTGCTCGGCGTGCCGCTGCCGGATCCGTTCCCGCGCATGACCTACGCCGAGGCCATGCGCCGTTACGCGTCCGACAAGCCCGACCTGCGCATTCCACTCGAGCTCGCCGACGTGGCGGACCTCGTTCGTGACTGCGAGTTCAAGGTGTTCTCCGGTCCGGCGTCGGCGCCCGACGGGCGTGTGGCCGCGCTCCGGGTGCCGAAGGGCGGCGAGCTCACGCGCAAACAGATCGATGACTACACGGCCTATGTGGCGCGCTACGGCGCCAGGGGGCTCGCCTACGTCAAGGTCAACGACGTCGCGAAGGGTCGCGACGGCCTGCAGTCGCCGATCCTCAAGTTCCTGTCCGACGACGCGATCGCGGGCATCCTCACACGCACGCAGGCCACGGACGGCGATTTGATCTTCTTCGGCGCCGACAGGGCGAAAGTCGTCAACGACGCGCTGGGCGCGCTGCGTCTGAAGGTCGGCGAGGATCTCGGTCTCGTCGAGAAGGGCTGGCGGCCAGTCTGGGTCATCGACTTCCCGATGTTCGAATGGGACGCCGAGGCGAAACGCTGGGCCGCCATGCACCATCCGTTCACCTCGCCGGTCGACGACGACCCCGCGGTGCTGGCCGGCAATCCGGGCAGCGCGCTCGCGCGTGCCTACGACATGGTGCTGAACGGCTCCGAGATCGGCGGTGGGTCCGTCCGCATCCACCGTCAGGAAATGCAGAGCGCGGTGTTCTCGCTGCTCGGCATCCACGCCGAGGAGGCGCGGGAGAAGTTCGGTTTCCTGCTCGACGCGCTGTCCTACGGCGCGCCGCCGCATGGCGGCATCGCCTTCGGCCTGGACCGGCTCGCGATGCTGATGACGGGCGCGGACAGCATCCGCGACGTGATCGCGTTCCCGAAGACCCAGTCGGCGTGGTGTCCGCTGACGGACGCGCCCTCCACCGCCAACGATCAGCAGCTGCGCGACCTGAGCATCCGCGTACGCCCGCCCGTCACCCCCGCGAGTTGAGCCCCGGAGCGGCCATGGCCGGTCCGCGGCCGCGCCGCGCAGACGCAGGCCGGGCGTGAGCGCACCCCGGCCCCTGCCTGCGGCGAACGGCGACGTGCGGCGCGTGCTGATCGTGCACGGCCTGTGGCTGACGGGCGCGGAGACCGTGCTGCTGCGCCGCCGCCTGCGTGCGCAGGGTTTTGAATCGACGGTGTTCCGTTATCCCTCGCGCCACGGCTCGCTGGATCCGCTGCTGGCGCGCCTCGAGCGCGAGGCTGCGGCACTGGGCGGGCGGTTTCATGCGATCGGCCACAGCCTGGGCGGCGTGCTGCTGCTGCGACTCCTGGAGCGATGCCCTGCGCTGGCGCTCGCGCGCTGTGTGCTGCTCGGCGCCCCCGTCCACGGCAGCCGCGCCGCGCGGCGTCTCGCGACGCTGCCCTTCGGGCCGGCCGTGATGGGCCCGCTCGCCGTTGCGGAGCTGACCCTGGAGCGGAACGCTTCGTGGCGCGGAAGCGCCGAGATCGGCGTGCTCTCCGGCACGCTGAGTATCGGGCTCGGGCGGCTGATTGCTGATCTGCCCGTGCCCAACGACGGTGTCGTGGCTGTCGACGAAACCGTGGTCGACGGCGCCGCGGACCGCATCGAGCTGCGCGTGTCGCACTCGGGCATGCTGGTGTCCGTGGAGGTGGCGCGCGCCAGCGCGCGGTTCCTGGCCACCGGCGCGTTCGGGTCTCGCGACGGCTGAATCGCCCCCCGTGCGCCCGCAACGGGGTGTCAGCGCCGCCGCTTCAGCTCGTAGAGCTGCTCGAGCGCTTCCCGCGGCGACAGCCGGTCCGGATCGAGCGCGTCCAGCAGGGCCAGTGCTTCGCTCGCGGTCTGCACCGGCGGGCCAAGCGGCAGCTGACCGGGCGTCTGCGCGAGCCGGGCCGCCACGCCCTTCTGCTCGAGCTCGGCGAGACGGCCCCGCGCGCTGGCGATGACTTCGCGCGGCACGCCCGCGAGCTGCGCCACCTGCAGCCCGTAGCTGCGACTCGCAGGACCGGGCTTCACGGCGTGCAGGAACACGAGCCGGTCGCCGTGCTCCGTCGCGTCGAGATGCGCATTGGCGACACCCTCGACCTCGCCCGCGAGCGCGGTCAGCTCGAAATAGTGCGTGGCGAACAGCGTGAAGGACCCAAGCCGCCGCGCGATGTGGTTGGCGGTGGCGTATGCCAGCGCCAGGCCGTCGTAGGTGCTGGTGCCGCGCCCGATCTCGTCCATGAGCACCAGGCTCGCAGCGGTCGCGTTGTTCAGGATGTCGGCGGTCTCGGTCATCTCGACCATGAACGTCGAGCGGCCGCCGGCCAGGTCGTCCGAGGCGCCGATCCGTGTGAACACGCGATCGATCGGTCCGATCTCGGCGCGGGCCGCCGGCACGAAGCTGCCCATCGCGGCCATGATCACGATCAGCGCGGTCTGGCGCATGTAGGTGGACTTGCCACCCATGTTGGGCCCCGTGATCACGAGCATGCGCGTGCGCTCGTCCAGCGCGAGATCGTTGGGCACGAAGGGCGCTTCGGTGCTGTGCTCCACGTCCGGATGCCGGCCGGCCTCGATCGTGAGCCTGGGCTCGTCCACCAGCACCGGGCGCGTGTAGTCGAGAGTGCGCGCGCGCTCGGCGAAATTCGCGAGCACGTCGGTGAGCGAGATCGCACGGGCGAGCCGGGTCAGCGGTGCCAGGTCCGCGATGATGCGGTCCAGCAGGCCATCGTAGAGTTCCTTTTCGCGCGCGAGGCCGCGATCCCGGGCGCCCAGCACGCGATCCTCGAACGCCTTCAGCTCCGGCGTGATGAAGCGCTCGGCGTTCTTGACGGTCTGTCGTCGATGGTAGTCGGGCGGCACCTCGGCCGCCTGACTGCGGGCGATCTCGATGTAGAAGCCAGAGACGCGGTTGTAGGCCAGCTTCAGCGACGCGATGCCGGTGCGCGCCCGCTCGCGCGCCTCGAGATCGAGCAGGAAACGGTCGGTGTGCGCGGCGATGTCGCGCAGCTCGTCGAGCCCGGCATCGTAGCCGTCCGCGATGACGCCGCCATCGCGCAGCACGGGCGGCGGCGATTCGACCAGCGCGCGTGCAAGCAGCGCGTGCAGCTCGCGGTGATCGCCACAGGCCGCGTACGCCTCGGCGATGAGCGGGCTGTCGATCGCTGCGAGCTGCCCGGCCACGGCCGGGACCAGCGCCAGCGTGGCGCGCAGCTGCGCCAGGTCGCGTGGCTTCGCCGTGCGCAGCGCCACCCGCGACAGGATGCGCTCGATGTCGCCCATGCCGCGCAGCGTGGCCTGCAGGGACTCGTCGGCGCGGGGTTCCACCAGTGCCTGCACGGCGTGATAGCGGCGCTCGAGCGTGGCGCGGTCGCGCAGCGGGCGCTGCAGCCAGCGGCGCAGCTCGCGCGCGCCCATCGGTGTCACGGTGCGGTCGATGACGCCCGTCAGCGTGAACTCGGGCCGCCCGGACAGGCTCTCGTCGAGCTCGAGATTCCGGCGCGCCGCGGCATCCAGGTAGAGGGCCTCACCGGCCGACTCGGTCGTGAGGCCGGTCAGGTGGGGCAGCGCGGAGCGTTGCGTGTCGCGCACGTAGGCGAGCAGCGCACCCGCCGCCGCGATGGCGAGCGGCAGGCCGGCGCAGCCGAAGCCCGCGAGGTCGTGCACCTGGAACTGCGCCACGAGCTGGCGCTCGGCGGACTCGCGCTCGAAGTGCCAGGGCGGGCGGGAGCACAGTCGCTCGCGCAGGCCCGCGACGGCCGCGTCGGTGCCTTCGGGCACCAGCAACTCGGCGGGCCGGAGCCGCTCGAGCTCGGCCGCGAGCGCCGCCGCACCTTCCAACTCGCTGACGGTGAATCGGCCGGCCGCGAGATCGAGCCAGGCGAGGCCATGGCGCGCGCCACCGGGGCACCAGGCCGCGAGCAAGGTCGCGCGGCGCGACTCGAGCAGGGCCTCGTCGGTCACGGTGCCCGGTGTCACGACGCGCACGATGCGCCGCTCGACCGGACCCTTCGACCTGCCGACCTCGCCGACCTGCTCGCAGATCGCGACGGATTCCCCGCGGCGGATCAGCCTGGCGACGTAGGTATCGAGCTTTTCGACCGGCACTCCGGCCATCGGGATCGGTGCGCCGGCCGATTCGCCACGGCTCGTGAGCGCGATGTCCAGCATGGGCGCCGCGCGGCGGGCGTCCTCGTAGAACAGCTCATAGAAGTCCCCCATGCGATAGAACAGCAGCACCTCCGGCTGCTCGGCCTTGAGGCGCAGGTACTGCTGCATCATCGGCGTGTGCAGCTCGAGGCCAGGCAGGGTGGGCGTGCGGGACGTCATGGGG
>CAYWMY010000212.1:0-5370 GCA_964459405.1 uncultured Steroidobacteraceae bacterium
CGGCGGCACGCACGGCCGCGGCCAGCTCGTCGCGGAACTCGACATCCATCCGGACCTGTGGTTCTTCGGCTGCCACTTCGAGGGCGACCCGGTCATGCCGGGCTGTCTCGGGCTCGACGCCATGTGGCAGCTCATCGGTTTCTTCATGGCGTGGGGCGGACAGAAGGGCCGTGGTCGCGCACTCGGCGTGGGCGAGGTCAAGTTCTTCGGCCAGGTGCTGCCTTCCGCAAAGCTCGTGACCTACGAGATCAACATCCGGCGCATCATCACGCGCAAGCTCGCCATGGGACTGGCCGACTTTTTTAATGATACGGCGACCACCGAGATCTACACTGCGACCGATCTGAAGGTCGGCATGTTCACCTCGATGGAAGCATTCAACCCGGTGCAGGGAGTGGCCTGATGCGGCGTGTGGTGATTACCGGACTGGGCATCGTGTCCTGTCTCGGCAACGATCGGAAGTCGGTGTCGGAGTCGCTGGCGAAGAGCCGTTCCGGCATCCGTGCCATGCCGCGCTATGCCGAACTGAACTTCAGAAGCCACGTGGCCGGGCGGCCCGAGATCGACATCGAGGCGGCTGTCGACCGCAAGCTCCGGCGCTTCATGGGCGATGCCTCGGCCTATGCCTACATCGCGATGCGCGACGCCATCGCCGACGCCGCGCTGCCGGAATCGGTGCTGAAGCACCCGCGCACCGGCCTGATCGCCGGCTCCGGTGGCGGCTCCATGGCCAATCTGGTGCTGGCCGCCGACACGCTGCGTACCAAGGGTGCGCGCAAGGTCGGTCCCTACATGGTTCCGCGCACCATGAGCTCGACGGTGTCGGCGTGTCTCGCGACCTCCTACGGCATCCAGGGCCTGAACTACTCGATCTCCTCCGCCTGCGCGACCTCGGCGCACTGCATCGGGGTGGGCTACGAGCAGATCCAGTGGGGCAAACAGGACGTCGTCCTTGCCGGTGGCGGCGAAGAGGAGAGCGAGGGGCTCACCGTCATGTTCGACGCCATGGGTGCGCTGTCGTCGAAGCGCAATGCGGAGCCCGAAAAGGCTTCGCGGGCCTACGACGCCGATCGGGACGGCTTCGTGATTGCGGGCGGTGGCGGCATGGTCGTGCTCGAGGCGCTCGAGCACGCCCGCGCGCGTGGCGCGAAGATCATCGCCGAGGTCGTGGGCTACGGCGCGACCTCCGATGGCGCGGACATGGTGGCGCCGTCGGGCGAAGGCGCCGTGCGCTGCATGCGCCAGGCGCTCGCCACGGTTGACACGCCCATCGACTACCTCAATACCCACGGCACCTCGACACCTCTTGGCGACCTGATCGAACTCAACGCCGTGCGCGAGGTATTCGGTGCGGCGATGCCGCCCATCTCGTCCACGAAGTCGCTGTCGGGGCATTCACTCGGCGCGGCGGGCGTGCACGAGGCGATCTTCTGCCTGCTCATGCTGCAGGGAGGCTTCATCGCCGGCTCCGCGAACATCGACAACCTCGACGCCGGCGCGGCCGACTTCCCGATCGTTCGCGAGACGCGCGCGGCCCCGCTCCGTACGGTCATGTCCAACAGCTTCGGCTTCGGCGGCACCAATGCGACGCTGGTGTTGCGCCAGTTCAGCGGCTGACGGCGCGCCCCGCAGGGATCACCGGTGAGGTCGCTCACCGGCAGCGGCGTCTATCGCGTCGAGCGGCGCACGTCGCCCGGCGATCTCATCGTGCTCGATCCGGAGGACCCCGCAGCGCCCCGGATTTCGCTGCACGGCTTCCATGGCAACGCACTGCCGGCCCGGCTGACCGCGCCTGTGATCGAGACGCTGAGCCACGCCGGGCGGCTGTACCGGCTGACGGCGGCCGAGGCTCGAGTGGAGTTCCAGGCCCGCAGTGTGCTCACGCACACCTCCTGCGCGGACGTACTGGAGCCACTCGCGAGACCGTTCGCGCTGCGGCCGCGGCAGCGGCTCGTCGTCAGGCTGCTGCTCGGCCTGCTGCGCTTCCGCTTCGGTGGTGCCTTGCTGGCGGCCTGGCATGCTGGCCGGCGCTGAGGAGCCCGCGGCGCGAGGGACGCGCGGCGCGGCGCTGGCGTCGCGCTGTCGAGCTTGCCGGCCCCGGTCGGGAGCCGGGGCGGCCGTGCTTGCCTGAGGGTTGTTTCGACCGGTAAATTGCGCGCTTTTCGCGCGGCGCGAGGCGATGGGGAACACCGTGGATCAAGCCTGGATCGTGCACAAGTTTGGCGGCTCCAGCGTCGCCGACGCCGCCTGTTTCCGGCAGGTGGCGCAGATCATCGAGGCGGATCCGACGCGTGGCCTCGGGGTGGTGCTGTCGGCCTGCAAGGGCGTGACCGACGCACTGCTGGGCCTCGTGGCCCAGGCCGAGCGGCGCGACGAGGCGGGCTACCGCGCCGGTCTGGCCGCGCTGCGCGAGCGGCATGCGGGTCTCGCGCGCGAGCTGCTCACGCCCGGGCGCGCGGATTCCTGTCTCGAGGTGCTCGACGCCGAGATCGCCGACATCGGCGGCATCCTGCACGCCGTGGCGCTGATCCGCAGCGCGGCGCAGAACATCCGTGATCTTGTCGCCGGCTACGGCGAAATCTGGTCGACGCGCCTGTTCGCGGCCTTCCTCAGCGAGCGCGGCCGGCGGGGCGCCGTGCAGTGGCTCGATGCGCGCCGGGTCGTCGTCGTCGAGTGGGGGCCGCTCGGGCCCGCCGTGCTGTGGCAGGAGTCGGCCACCCGGCTCGCCGCCGTACGTGATCCGGCCGCGCACACGCTGGTCATCACCGGCTTCATCGCCTCGGACCGCAACGGTATCCAGACCACACTCGGGCGCAACGGCAGCGATTTCTCGGGCTCGATCTTCGGCGCGCTGCTCGATGCCGCCGAGATCGTGATCTGGACCGACGTTGACGGCGTGCTGTCGGCCGATCCGCGCCGGGTGCCCGATGCAAAGGTCATCGACTCGCTGTCGTACAACGAGGCCATGGAACTGGCGTACTTCGGCGCCAAGGTCATCCATCCGCAGACCATGGCGCCGGCCGTGTCGCGTGAGATCCCGATCTGGATCCGCAACACCTTCGCGCCGCAGAAGCCGGGCACCCTGATCACAGCGCATCCCGCGTCGGATCTGCCGGTCAAGGGGATCACCAGCATCGACGACGTCGCACTCGTGAACCTCGAGGGCGCGGGCATGATCGGCGTGCCGGGCACGGCGCACCGGCTGTTCGGCGCACTGCACGAGGCCGGCGTCTCGGTCATCGTGATCTCGCAGGGCAGCTCCGAGCACTCGATCTGCTTCGCGATCCCCGTGGTGCAGGCGCAGGCCGCCGAACAGGCCGTGCGTCACGCCTTCGACCGCGAGCTGCGCGAGGGCCAGATCGGTCGCGTCGAGGTGAGCCCGGGCTGTGCCATCGTCGCGGTCGTGGGCGACGGCATGGCGGGCGCGCACGGCGTGGCCGCCAAGGTGTTCAGCGCGCTCGGCGACGCGGGTGTCAATATCCGCGCCATCGCGCAGGGCGCTTCGGAGCGCAACATCTCCGTGGTCATCGACGCGCGCAACAGCGCGCGCGCGCTGCGCGCCGTGCATGCGAGCTTCTATCTCTCGCCGCACACGATCTCGATCGGCGTGATCGGGCCCGGGACCGTGGGCGGCGTGCTGCTCGACCAGATCGCTTCCCAGATCGGCCGCCTGCGCCGCGACTTCAATCTCAATCTGCGCGTGCGCGGCATCACCACCGCGAAGCGCATGCTGCTCGCCGACGGCGAGATCGACCTGGACCAGTGGCGCGAGCAGCTCGAACAGCAGGGCGAGCCCGCCGACCTCGACCGTTTCGTGCAGCACGTGCACGCGGATCACCTGCCGCACGCGGCGCTGATCGACTGCACGGCCGCGAGCGACGTGGCGATGCGCTATGCGGACTGGCTCGCGGCCGGGCTGCACCTGGTCACGCCGAACAAGAAGGCGAACAGCGCCTCGTTCCAGTACTACCGCCGTCTCGGCGACGCGCGTCGCGCGGCCGGCAGCCATTATCTCTACGAGGCCACGGTCGGCGCCGGCCTGCCGGTCATGACGACGCTGCGCGACCTGCGCGAGACCGGCGATCGCGTGCGCGAGATCGAGGGCATCTTCTCCGGCACGCTCGCCTATTTGTTCAACATCTTCGACGGCGGCGCCTCGTTCTCCAGCATCGTGCGCGAGGCCAAGGCCAAGGGTTACACCGAGCCGGATCCGCGCGATGACCTGTCCGGGACCGACGTCGCCCGGAAGCTGATCATCCTGGGTCGCGAGATCGGGCTCGAGCTGGAGCTCAAGGACGTGAAGGTGCAGAGCCTCGTGCCCGGGGCGCTGACGGGCTGCTCGGTCGAGGAGTTCCTGTCGCGGCTGCCCGAGTTCGACGCCGACATGAAACGCATGGTCGACGAGGCGACTGCGGCGGGAGAGGTGCTGCGTTACGTGGGCCGGCTGACGGCGGACGGCAGCGCCACCGTCGGCGTGGTGCGGCTCGATCGCCGGCATCCGTTCGCGAACATGGCGCTGACCGACAACATCGTGCGTTTCGTGACCGATCGCTACTGCGACAACGCGCTGATCGTGCAGGGACCCGGCGCGGGGCCCGCCGTCACGGCGGGTGGCGTGTTCGGCGACCTGTTGCGCCTGTCCGCCTATCTGGGCGCGAAGCTGTGAGCCGCCGGGGCGCGGCGACGAACGACCGGGGAACTCCATGACCAGCACCGAAGTGACGGCCTTCGCGCCGGCGACCGTGGGCAACGTCGGCGTGGGCTTCGACATCCTGGGCCACACGGTCCGCGCCGTCGGCGATCGCGTGCGCGCGAAGCGCACAGCGGAGCGCGGCGTGCGCATCACGGCCATCACCGGAACGCCGGCCGCGCTGCCGCTCGAGGCCGAGAAGAACACGGCGGGGCAGGCGCTGGTTTCGATGTCGCAGGCGCTGCACCTGCCCTTCGGCATCGAGATCTCGATCGAGAAGGGAATCCCGCTGGGCTCGGGGCTCGGCGGCTCGGCCGCCTCCGCGGTCGCGGCCGTCGTGGCCGGCAATGCGCTGCTCGACCGGCCGCTCGACAAGCTGGAGCTCTTGAAGTTCGCGATGCAGGGCGAGGCCGTCGCGAGCGGCACGGTGCACGTCGACAACATCGCCCCCTCGCTGTTCGGCGGGCTGGTGCTGACGGTGGGCATCGATCATCCGCGCACCAAGCAGATTCCGGTGCCGCCGCAGATCCGCTGCGTGCTCGTGCATCCGCACATGTTCCTCTCGACGCGGGAGGCGCGCCGCATCCTGCGCAAGACCGTGGACCTGTCCGACGTGGTGTGGCAGACGGCGAACCTGGCGGGCTTCATCACGGGCTGCTACACCAACGATCTGGACATGA
>CAYWMY010000213.1:0-5365 GCA_964459405.1 uncultured Steroidobacteraceae bacterium
CCGGGGTTGAAAAGGTTGAACACGCGCAGCGGCAGGTTGTTGTCACGGCACATCACGATGGCCGTCGCGTCCATCACGTTCAGGCGGTCGCTCAGCACCCGGTCGAACGACAGCCTGGCGTACCGCTCGGCGCGCGGATTGCGCAGCGGGTCGTCGGTGTACACGCCATTGACCTTGGTCGCCTTGAGCAGCAGGTCGGCGCCGATCTCGATCGCGCGCAGTGACGCCGCGGTATCCGTGGTGAAGAACGGATTGCCGGTACCCGCCGCGAAGATCACGACCCGCCCCTTCTCCATGTGGCGCAGCGCGCGGCGGCGGATGAAATCCTCGCAGACCTGCTGGATGCGCAGCGCCGACTGCACGCGTGTCCAGACGCCGAGATTCTCCAGTGCGTCCTGAAGCGCGAGCGCGTTCATGATCGTCGCGAGCATGCCCATGTGGTCGGCCGTGACGCGGTCCATGCCCGCCCGCGCCAGGCCGGCGCCGCGGAAGATGTTGCCGCCACCGATCACGACCGCAAGCTGCACGCCCTTCGCCGTGACGTCGCGGATTTCGCCCGCGACGCGCTTCAGCATGGCCGGATCGATGCCGTAGTCCTCGCCGCCGAGCAGCGCCTCGCCGCTCAGCTTGAGCAGGATCCGGCGGTGCGCCGGCCGGGCCGGCTCGGTGTCGCTCATGCTGTCCCTCGGCTGTTCCTGTTTCACCGTAAGCCCCGTGCGATCGCCTGCGCCGCCCGTGGCCGGGCGCGATTATACGGGAACACCCTCGCACTCCCGTCCCGCGCCCGGTCCTCGCACCGCACACAAAGAACCCCGCATCAGCGGGGTTCCTGTGTCGCCGCGCGCAGCCGGGGTACGCGGCTCAATGCCTGGCTTCGGCGGCCTTGACCTGTGCCATGACCTCGTCGGCGAAGTTCTCCTGCTTCTTCTCGATACCCTCGCCGACTTCGAAGCGTACGAAACCGGTCACCCGGGCATCGGCGGCCTTGAGCAGCTTCTCGACGCTGGTGTCGGGGTCCTTGACGAACGGCTGGCCCACGAGGCAGATCTCGTCGAGGAACTTGCGCACGCGGCCCTCGCTGATCTTCGCGAGGATCTCCACCGGCTTGCCCTTGTTCTTTTCGTCCTGCGCGGCCTGAGCCACGAGGATTTCCCGCTCCTTGGCCACGACTTCGGCCGGCACGTCGGCCGGCGCGATGTAGCGCGGGCTCGAAGCCGCCACGTGCATGGCGAGGTCGCGCGCCAGCGGCTCGTCGCCGCCCCTCAGCGCCACCAGCGTGGCGATACGCGTGCCGTGGACATAGCTGCCGAGCACCGTGGGCGCCTCGAGGAAGGATGCGCGGCGCACCGTGACGTTCTCGCCGATGCGCGCGACCAGCGCGCGGCGACGATCCTCCACGGTCTCGCCGGACGCCAGCGGCTGCGCGCCGATGACGGCGACGTCGGTGCTGCGCGCCGCGAGCGCGGCTCGCGCGACGTCGGTGGCGAAGGCGCGGAAGTCGTTCTCGCGCGCGACGAAGTCGGTCTCGCAGTTGACCTCGACCATGACGGCCGAACGGCCGTCGGCGCCGCGCTCGATGACCAGCGTGCCCTCGGCCGCGACCCGCGCCGCCTTCTTGTCGGCCTTGGCGAGGCCCGCCTTGCGCATCAGCTCGGCGGCCGCGTCGAGGTCGCCGTTGGTTTCTGTCAGCGCGCGCTTGCATTCCATCATGCCGGCGCCGGTGCGCTCGCGCAGCTGCTTGACGGTTTCAGCCGTAATGGCCATGACTCGATCTCCTGGTGTCGGTGAGGCCGCGGGGGCACCCAGGGCGCCCCGCGGCCGGATGATGCGGAACCTGCGACGCTCCAACGCGCCGCCGGAGGCGGTCGTGGAGGCCCGGAATCAGTGTGATCAGCGCGGCCCGTCTGATTCCGCCTCGCCCTCGTCGTCGGCTTCGTCGATGACCGCAACCTTGGGTGCGACACGCGGTGCCGGCTTGCGACGCACGGCGGAGGGTTTCTTCGGCGCGCGGGCCGGCTGGGCCTTGCGACGCGGATTGCCCTGTTCGTCCAGCTCGACGAACTCGTCCTCGCCGACCGGCACCTGCGGTACGGCCTCGCGGCCCTCCAGCACGGCGTCGGCGATGCCGGCGGCGTAGAGCTGGATGGCGCGCATGGCGTCATCGTTGCCCGGGATCACGTAGTCGATGCCGTCCGGCGAGCAGTTGGTGTCAACCACCGCCACGACGGGGATGCCGAGCTTCCTGGCCTCATGGATGGCGATGTCCTCGTGACCCACGTCGACGACGAACATCGCGTCCGGCAGGGACCCCATGTCCTTGATGCCGCCCAGGCTCTTCTGCAGCTTGTCCATCTCGCGACGGAGCATCTGCGCTTCCTTCTTGCCGCGCCGGTCGAGCGCACCCGTATCACGCAGCTCCTCGAGTTCCTGCAGCCGCTTGATCGACTGGCGGATGGTCTTGAAGTTGGTGAGCATGCCGCCCAGCCAGCGCTGGTTCACGTAAGGCATGCCGCAGCGCGCGGCCTCCTTCTGGACGGCGTCGCGGGCACTGCGCTTGGTGCCGACGAACAGCAGCTTGCCGCCATCGGCGACCACGCCCTTCACGAAGGCCGCCGCCTCGATGTACTTGGGCAGCGTCTTCTCGAGATTGATGATGTGGATCTTGTTGCGCTCGCCGAAGATGAACTGCGCCATCTTCGGGTTCCAGAAGCGGGTCTGGTGTCCGAAGTGAACACCCGCTTCCAGCATCTGTCGCATCGACACGCCGGCCATGACTGACTCCTCAGGGTTGACCCTCCGCGCATCCGCATGCAGCAACCCGGAGCCTGAGCGGATCCGGGCACCCCGCCGCACGTGACGATGACGCGTGTGGATTTGGTTGAGAAAAAACGCCGCGCTTTATACCATGAACATCGCGGCAGAACAACGCCTTACATGCACGGAGGCGGGTTCGCGCCACCTGCCGTCCGTCCGCCACCGAGGTTTCCCTGATGCTGATGCCGCGCCATCCCGCGATCCCGCTCAAGACCCCCGACGAGCAGCAGAAGATGCGCGTCGCGGGGCGCCTGACGGCCGATGTGCTGGACATGATCGGACCGCACGTCCGCCCCGGCGTCACCACCGACGAGCTGGACCGCATCTGCCACGACTACATCGTCGGGGTGCAGGGAGCCATCCCGGCGCCGCTCAACTACCGCGGCTTCCCGAGGTCGATCTGCACCTCGGTCAACCACGTGGTCTGCCACGGCATTCCGGGCGACCGCCGGCTCAAGTCGGGCGACATCATCAACATCGATATCACGGTCATCAAGGATGGCTTCCACGGCGACTAGAGCCGCATGTTCCAGGTCGGCAGGGTCTCGCTGCAGGCCGAGCGGTTGTGCCGTATCGCCTTCGAGGCCATGTGGGAAGGCATCCGCCAGGTCCGCCCGGGTGCGCGGCTCGGTGACATCGGTCACGCGGTCCAGGTCTACGCCGAGGCGCGAGAGTGCTCCATCGTGCGCGAGTACTGCGGCCACGGCATCGGCCGCGTGTTCCACGAGGATCCGCAGGTCCTGCACTACGGCGAGCCCGGTACCGGCGTGGAACTCGTGCCCGGCATGACCTTCACGATCGAACCCATGGTCAATGCGGGCAAGCGGCACGTGAAGCTGCTGCCGGACGCCTGGACCGTGGTCACCAAGGACCACTCGCTGTCGGCGCAGTGGGAGCACACGGTCCTCGTGACCGGGACGGGGGTGGAAGTGCTGACCCTGGGCGCCGCCGACCGGGCGGACCCATGAGCTACGACCGTCGGCCGACCGTCTCCGCGACCGGTTCCGGTGACTGGTCCTTCCTGGCGGCCGCGCACACGCGGCTCGCCGGGGCCGAAGGCGCGGTCGATGTGTTCCGCGCCGTCATCGCGGAGGGCGATGCGCTGCTGCGCGGGCGTTTCGACACCCAGCACGCCATCGAGGACCTCGTACACGACCGGGCGCGCCTCATCGACGCCATCCTGCTGCAGGCCTGGCGCCTGCACGCGGGCCCGCACGCTCCGGAACTCGCGCTGGTCGCGGTTGGCGGCTACGGCCGCGGCGAGCTGAACCCGCATTCCGACATCGACGTGATGGTGCTGCTGCCGAAGTCCGAGGCCACACCCTGGCAGCACGACCTCGAGCGTTTCGTGACCTTCCTGTGGGACATCGGGCTCGAGGTCGGGCACAGCGTTCGCACCATCGACGACTGTCAGCGCGAGTCGCTGGCCGACGTCAGCGTGGCGACGACGCTGATGGAAGCGCGGCTGCTGGCGGGCCCCGAGCCGTTGTTCGCGGCCATGCGCCGGGCGCTCGCGCCCGACCGCATCTGGTCGTCGCGCGATTTCTTCGAGGCCAAGGTCGCCGAACAGACACAGCGGCACCACCGCTATCACGACACGGCCTACAACCTCGAGCCCAACGTCAAGCAGAGTCCGGGCGGGCTGCGCGACATCCAGACCATCGGCTGGGTCGCGAAGCGGCACTTCGGCGCCGAGACCCTCGACGAACTCGTGGACCACGGCTTCCTGACCGAGCGCGAGCTCGCGAGACTCAAGGCCGCGCAGAGCCACCTGTGGCGCGTACGGTTCGGGCTGCACATGGTGACAGGCCGGCGCGAGGACCGGCTGCTGTTCGACCACCAGAGCAAGCTCGCAAAGCTGTTCGGCTACGAGGACGCGACCTATACGCTCGCGGTCGAGCAGTTCATGCAGCGGTACTACCGCACGGTCATGGACGTGAGCCTGCTGAACGAGATGCTGCTGCAGCTGTTCCGCGAGGCGATCCTCGACCAGGGCGACAACGCGGCGATCCCGATCAATCCGCGTTTCCAGGAGCGCAACGAGTATCTCGAGGTCACATCGGAGGACGTCTTCACGCGTCACCCGTCGGCGCTGCTCGAGCTGTTCTCGGTGCTGCAGCAGCAGCCGCACCTGCGCGGCGTGCGCGCCCAGACCATGCGGCTCGTCGCCCGGCACCTGTGGCTCATCGACGAGGAATTCCGCCAGAACCCGCGTCACCACCGCCTGTTCATCGAGATCCTGAAGGCGCCGGAGGGCGTCACGCACGAGCTGCGGCGCATGAACCTCTACGGCGTGCTGGGCCGCTACATCCCGGCGTTCGGCCGCATCGTCGGGCGCATGCAGTACGACCTGTTCCACGCCTACACGGTGGACGAGCACACGCTGTTCGTGGTCAGCAACCTGCGGCGCCTCGCGCTGCCGCGCTTCGACCACGAGCTGCCGAAGCTGTCGCAGATCTTCCAGCTGCTGCCGCGCCAGGAGATCGCCTACCTGGCCGCGATCTTCCACGACATCGCGAAGGGCCGCGGCGGCGACCACTCGGAACTCGGC
>CAYWMY010000214.1:0-5338 GCA_964459405.1 uncultured Steroidobacteraceae bacterium
GCGCACGACGGCGAACAGACGCCGGCCACTCGTGAGTTCATAGCCTTCGCGGCAACGCGGCAGAATGCCATCGCCACAGCGCCCTAGGATCCAGGCCAGCGGCTTTCGAGGCTTGCCGGCGGCCGGTGTGTCGTCCAAGCTGCCGGCTCGGGAGTGCGAACCGATCCGACCGTCGCTAGTTCATCGCAGAGGTCGCCGCTCCACGACGTGAGGCCCTCCATGCGTGCCGCCGTATTCGACGCCTTCGACCAGCCGCTGCGCATCGCCGATCGCCCTGATCCGGCCCCGGCACCTGGCGAGGTGGTGATCCGCACCCGCAGCTGTGGCATCTGCGGCAGCGATCTGCATCTCGCGGCCGGGGAATCCGGTCTGCCCGTCGAGCCCGGATGCATCTTCGGCCACGAGTTCGCCGGTGACGTCGTGGGCCGCGGCGCCGCGGTGCACGACTTCGAGATCGGCGACCGCGTCGTCGTGCTGCCCGTGCTGGGTTGCGGCACCTGCAGTGCCTGCCTGGCCGGCGAGTTCCCGCGCTGCGCGCAGGCGCAGTACCTGGGCGCGGGCGTCGTGCCGGGCGCCTATGCGGAGTACGTGCGCGCACCGGCCATCAACACGCTGCGGCTGCCGGAATCGATGAGCTACGACGACGGTGCGCTCGTCGAGCCGCTCGCCGTCGGGCTGCGCGGTGTCTGGCGCGCGCAAATGAAGCTCGCCACTCGCGCGTTGGTGCTCGGCACCGGTCCCATCGGCATGGCGGCGATCTTCTGGGCGCGGCGCGTGGGCGCGGCGCGCCTCGCCGCCAGTGCACCGTCCCGGCGGCGCGAACCCATCGCACGGCAGATGGGAGCGTACACGTTCCTGCTCTACGACACCGATCTCCCGGCCGCCGCGGCGGATGCGCTCGGTGGACCGCCCGAAGTCGTGTTCGAATGCACCGGCCACCCCGGCGCGATCGCGCGCGCCGCCCAGTGTGTCGCCATCGGCGGTACCGTCGTCGTGCTCGGCTTCTGCGGCCGGCCCGACGACACCCAGCCGGCGCTCGCCGTGTTCAAGGACATCACGATGCAGTTCTCCGTGGCCTACGATCTGCGTACCTACCGGCAGGTGATCGCGAACCTCGCCGCGGGAGCGCTGGAGCCACGCGCCATGATCACGCGGCATGTCGACCTCGACGCGCTGCCCGCCGCTTTCTCGGCCCTGCGCGGACGCAGTCAGCACTGCAAGGTCCTGATCCACCCCTGAGACTCGACGACATGCAGTACACCCGGCTCGGTCAGAGCGGCCTCATCGTCTCCCGTCTCGCGTTCGGCGCCATGACCTTTACGGCGGGAAAGCCTGCGATCCCCTCCCTGATGCGCGCGGGTCCCGGACTTGCCGCGGACCTCGTGGCCCGGGCCCTCGACGCCGGCATCACGCTGTTCGATACGGCGGACTTCTACGCGGCCGGAGAGTCCGAGACACTGCTCGGCTCGGCATTGAAGCCACATCGCAACAAGGTGCTGATCACGACCAAGGTTGGCGCGCGGATGGGCCGTGCGCTGATGGACGCCGGCTTGTCGAGGCGGCACATCCTGGCAGCGGTGGATGCGAGCCTGCGCCGCCTCGGCACCGACTGGATCGACGTCTACGTGGTGCACCGCCAGGATCCGCATACGCCGCTCGCGGAGACGCTGGCCGCGCTCGACGATATCGTCCGCGCCGGCAAGGTCCGCTACCTCGGCTTCTCGAACTGGTCCGCCTGGACCGTCGCGACGGCGCTCGAGTTCCAGCGCAACAATGGCCTCGCGCCGTTCACGCACGGGCAGATGTACTACTCATTGCTCGGCCGGGACATCGAACGCGAGATACTGCCGATGATGCGTCACTACGGGCTCGGACTCACCGTCTGGAGCCCGCTGGCTTTTGGATTCCTGACCGGCAAGTACCGGCCCGAAACGCTCGCCGATCCCGAGGGCCGTTATTCGGGCTTCGACGTCCTGCCCTTCGACCGCACTGCGGGCTTCGCGCTCGTCGAACGCATGCGTGGCATCGCCGCACGCTACGGCGCCAGCGTCGCGCAGGTGGCGCTCGCCTGGCTGCTGGCGAAGGATGCGGTGTCGAGCGTGATTCTCGGCGCCACGAAGCTGGAGCAGCTGGACGACAACCTGGCCGCCGCGCGGCTCCGGCTCTCGTCGGAAGACATCGCCGAACTCGATACGGCGACACCTCTTCCGCCCGTATACCCGCAGTGGTGCCAGACCATGTTCACGGATCGGATCACCGACGACGCACTGGCAGAATAGCCAGCGTTCGGGTCCACCGGCACGCGATCGCCGGCGCGCGCTCCCAGGCGCACGCACCCGCATCACGCGTCGGGTCACGCCCCGCCTTACGCGAAGTCGTCAGCCGGCGGCACGGTAGAACCACCGCTTCGTACCCTCAGCCGCGAGCACATAGAGCGCGGTGATCGTGAGCACGATCGCGAGCAGCGTCCCGGGTATCGGCACGAATCCGAGGGATGTCGCGAACGGCAGATACGGGATCGCGGGTGTCGCCACGATCAGCACCACCGTCGAGACCAGCAGCACATTTCCGGGCCGGCTGCGGAACAAGGGACGGCGCGTGCGCACCACCAGCGCGATCACGAGCTCCGTCAGCAGCGACTCGATGAACCAGCCCGTGCGGAACAGCTCGGGCGACGCCTGCAATCCCCAGAGCAGGATCGCGAACGTGAGGAAATCGAAGATCGAGCTCAACAGGCCGAACTCGAGCATGAAGCGACCGATGAAGCGGGTATCCCAGCGTCGTGGCTGCCGCACCAGCTCGGCATCCACGCGATCGTCCGCGATACCGACCGCGGGAATGTCCGACAGGAAGTTGTTGAGCAGGATCTGGCCGGCGGTCAGCGGCAGGAACGGCAGGAACAGCGAGACCAGCGCCATGCTGACCATGTTGCCGAAATTCGCGCTCGTGGTCGTCAACACATACTTGAGGGTGTTCGCGAATGTCCTGCGACCCTCCTCGATGCCTTGCCGGATCACATCGAGATCCCGGCGCAGCAGCACGAAGTCCGCCGCCTCGCGCGCAACGTCGACTGCATGTTCGACCGAGATGCTGGTATCGGCGGCGTGCATCGCCGGCGCATCGTTCACACCATCGCCGAGAAAGCCGACCACGTGCCCCATCTTGCGCAGCGAGAGGATGATCCGCTCCTTCTGGTTCGGATCGACCTCCACGAACAGGCCGGTGCGCTCCGCCTCCCGCCACAGGGCCTCGTCGCGCAATTCGTCGAGCTCGGCCCCGGTCAGGACTCGCTCGTGCCTCATGCCCACGAGCCCGGCGATATGCTGCGCGACGGGCTTCGCATCGCCGCTGATGAGCTTCACGCTCACGCCCAGGCGGCCGAGATCGGCCACCGCGCGCGCCGCCCCCTCCTTCGGCTGGTCGAGAAACGTCAGGAAGCCCGCCAGCACAAGGTCGTGCTCATCATCCCGCCCGTAGCCCGCCTGGCGATCCAGCGTGCGACTGGCCACGGCCAGCATCCGGATACCGCTGCCGCTCCAGTCCGCGTGCAGCTGTTGCAGCCGCGACCGCGCGACATCGTCGAGCACTCCGCCGTCCGCCAGTGTCGAGCAGACTTCAATGACGTGTGGAAACGCACCCTTGGTCACCAGCTCGATGCGGTCGGCGCGCTCCACCACGACGCTCACGCGCTTGCGGACGAAATCGAAGGGAATCTCGGCGAGCTTGCGCACACCCGACAGGTCCGGCCTACCGCGCGCGAGGATCGCGTCGTCGAGCGGGCTGTCGAGCCCGGTCTCCAGCGCAGCGTTGATCGCGGCCAGTTCGATGACCGCCGCCGACGGCTGGCCCAGCGCGTCGTATGCACCCTCCAGGTTGATCACGCCCTCGGTCAGGGTCCCGGTCTTGTCCGTACACAGGACATCCATGCTGCCGAGGTTCTCGATGGCGTTCAGATGGCGCACCAGCACGCCGCGCCGCGCCAGCAGCTCAGCACCCCGCGCCAGGTTCACGCTGAGAATCGCCGGCAGCAGTTCGGGGCTGAGGCCGACGGCCAGCGCGATCGCGAACAGCAGTGTCTCCACGACTGATCGGCCGGCGAGCATATGCGCTGCGAACACCAGCAGCACCATCACCAGCATCGCACTCGTCAGCAGATAGCCGAAGCGAAGGATGCCCCGATCGAACTCGGTCTGCGGCGGACGCAGCGTCAACCGCTCCGCAATGGATCCGAACTGCGTTGCGGTCCCGGTCGCGACCACCACGCAACGCAGCGTGCCGCTGCGGACATTGGTGCCCAGCCACACGCAGTTCGAGCGCCTGCGCAACGGTGTGTCCGCGGGCAGCACACCCGGCACCTTGCGAACCGGGAAGCTCTCGCCCGTGAGTACCGACTCGCTGACATGACAGTCGACCGCGTCGAGCACGATCGCGTCCGCCGGAACGAGACTGCCCGCCGACAGCAGCACGACATCCCCGGGCACGATGTCCTCGACCGGCAGCGACCGTTCCTCGCCGTCGCGCAGTACCGTGGCACGCGTCCGGATGCGCTCGCGCAGCGCGTCCGCGGCGGCGTGAGCGCGGTACTCACGGCGATAACCGATCACCACACTGGCCGCGAGGATCGCGAGCATCGCCACAGCATCGGCGATCTCGTCGGTCGCCACCGACACCGTCGCGGCGAACGCCAGCAGCAGGGGGTTCGCCAGCTGTCGCGCGAGAACGCGCAGTCGCGACAGCGACCTCTCCTACTGGAGCCGGTTCGGCCCGATCCGTCGCAGACGCTGATCGGCCTGCGCCGAGGTCAGCCCCTGCACCGTACTGGCGAGGCGGCGCACGACTTCTTCCGGCGCCAGGGCCCAGCTGGCGGCGACGACGAACTCGGCCTCACCGCGGTGCCGCGCGCCGAACCGCCTCCGCGACAGCCATGCCCCGGGATGCATCGGCAGCCGGAAGCTCAGGCCCCGGGCCACCAGGGTCGCGCGCGCTCGGCGAGGCGGGCGATTTCCTCGACCTCCGAGACTCGCAGCGCCGCGACGCTGATGCCGGTGAACAGCGCCGCACCGATGATCCTCGGCACCCGGCGATGACCCGAGGGCTCCTGCATGCCCGATCGCGATTGCTGTTCGGAGTGCGGCACCGATGGCATCTCGCGATCGATCCCGGTCAGCGGGGCACGCGCCTGCGCGCCCGCGTCTTCGCACTCCGTGCCACGTTGCCCTGACGACGTTCCGGGCGTCCGGTCGCCGGAGGCGCGGCGGCTCGCCCGCCCAGCCCCGCAGCTTCGCGCAGCGCCATGATTTCGCCTTCCGTGAGCGGCCGGTGTACGCCGCGTGCGAGC
>CAYWMY010000215.1:0-5303 GCA_964459405.1 uncultured Steroidobacteraceae bacterium
GGCCCGAGAGATTGATCGAGCACAGCGCGAGGCGCTCGCGCTCGTCCGCCTCCGAGACGAGCCAGCGGAAGCAGTTCTCGATGACCCAGCGGTCGATCGAAGGCGTGATGCCGTAGCGCTCGGCCGCGACGATGAACTGGTCCGGCGAGACGATCTTGCCGGCCTCGTCGCGCATCCTGAGCAGGATCTCGTAGTGCGCGCCGGGCTCGTCCTTCTGCAGCGGCTGGATCGCCATGCGGAACAGCTCGAAGCGCGACTCCTCGAGGGCGTGGTTGATGCGTGCCGCCCACTGCATCTCGCGGCGGCGACGCATCAGGTCGAGGTCGTTCTCCTCGAAGCAGTGCACGCGGTTGCGCCCGGACTCCTTGGCCGCGGCACAGGCGCTGTCGGCGGCCGAGAGCACCGAAGCCACGTCCTCGCTGTCCGCCGTGATCGGCACCACGCCGATCGAGGCACCGAGCCGGAACGTGCGGTCCTCCCACGCGAAGCGGTAGTTGCGCAGCGCCTCGCGCAGCGTCTCCGCGGTGCGCAGCGCCTCCTCCAGCGAGCAGCTCTCCAGCAGCACGCCGAACTCGTCGCCACCCAGGCGCGCCAGCGAATCGCGCCAGCGCACCTTCGACTTCAGCAGCGCACCGACCTGGCCCAGCAGCGCATCGCCCGCCGTGTGGCCGCAGGTGTCGTTGACGATCTTGAACTGGTCGACGTCGATGTGCAGCAGCGCATACAGCGTCTCGCGCGCCTTGGCGCTCTGCAGCGCACGCTCGAGGCGCGCCTCGAACTCGCGCCGGTTGACGAGCCCGGTCAGCACGTCGTGGCTCGCGTGATAGGACAGCCGGCGGTTCAGCTCGCGCGACTCGGAGACGTCGTGGAACACCAGCACGCCGCCGGTCACGTTGCCCTTGCCGTCGCGGATCGGCGATGCCGTGCTCTCGACGTACAGCTCGTTGCCGTCGCGCCGGATCAGCAACATCGGCCGGATCGCCTTGATGGAACGCGAGCGTCGCATGGCAACGAGCAGCGGATTCTCGAGCGGCTCGCAGGTCTCCTCGTGGAATGCGCGGAAGGTCTCGTCGATGGTCCTGCCGGCGGCGTGCTCGAGCTTCCAGCCGGTCAGCTCCTCCGCCACCGGATTCAGGTACTCGATGCAGCCGCGCGCGTCCGCGGTGATCACGCCGTCGCCGATGGACTGCAGCGTGATCTGCGCACTCTCCTTCTCTCGAAACAGCGCCTCCTCGTACAGCCGCCGCTCGGTGATGTCGGCCTCGACCCCGACCAGCCGGCGCAGGCGGCCCTGCTCGTCGATGTGCGCCTTGGCGCGGCTGACGACCCAGCGCCATTCGCCATCGCGATGCTTCATGCGGTGCACGCTGTCGAAGATCGGCGTCTTGCCCGCGATGTGGTCGCGCATCAGCGCCGAGACGCGCGGCAGGTCCTCGGGACTCACCAGCCGGTGCCAGTCGGGCGTCGTGAGCTCCGCGTCCTCCGCGTAGCCCAGCATCGCCTTCCAGCGCGGCGAGAACCAGGTGCGGTTGGTGATGGCGTCGTAATCCCACATGCCGTCGTTGGCGCACGGCAGGGCGAGCTGTTCGCGCAGCTCCTGGGCGCGGATGTCCTCGGAGAGCGCGATGCGTCCGAGGCCCGAAGCGAGGCTGGTGCCGACCAGCTTCAGCAGCAGGTGCAGGTTGACGTCCCAGCCTTCGCGCGGCGCGCTGCCCGCGAACGCGAGGAAGCCGCGCACCTCGCCCCGCACGGCGAACGCGATCAGCAGCAGCGAGCGGATGTCGAGTGCAGCCAGGCGAGCGGCGTCGGCAGCCTGCTCCGGGCGCATCGCGGCGGTGTCGCGGAATTCGAGGATGCGAACGTGTTCGAGCCGCGAACGGA
This sequence comes from uncultured Steroidobacteraceae bacterium, assembly GCA_964459405.1. Taxonomy (GTDB): domain Bacteria; phylum Pseudomonadota; class Gammaproteobacteria; order Steroidobacterales; family Steroidobacteraceae; genus CAYWMY01. Next base: position 1,882 of record CAYWMY010000215.1, read on the forward strand.
TCCAGGGCAGCGACTGCAGCGACTCGCCGCGCAGCAGCTCGGGACGGCATTGCACGAAGCCCGCCGTGCTCGCTGCGAGCGACTCGATGCACTCGCGGCGTGCGTCGATCAGCGCGAGGAACACGGCGTCGGTCTGCGTCGCCTCGCGCAGGATGGCGAGGTTCTGCCTGATGACCGCATCGGCATTGGCGGCAGTCAGGTTCTGGAAGTCGACGGCGACCTTGGTGCAGGTGATGTCGATGCCGAACGATGGCCGGTCCGAACGGGACTGCCACAACCGCGGCGACAGAATGTCGGACGCGCTGAGATTCTGGTCTTGTTCGTTCGGCACCATCATCCGGACGGCGCGCCCCCCTGGTCGATGACCGCTGACTCCGGACACGACGAGCGCTGCACCGCGGCTCACCCCGGCGGTTCAGCGCGCCCGAGGTCCGCGCAGTTCAGCGACATTCTGCCATGACTTCTCAGAAATGCAAGCTAAGTATATGTATTTCATGGCCACGTACGCAGCCAGCGGCAGGGCGCGAGACCCGGAACACTCACGATGTGAAGCCTGCGCAGTCAGCGCGCACCCCTCGCGACGTAGGTGCGCGCGGCCTCAGCGCGACCCTGTGCGGCGCATTCGCGGCTGCCGCGCCCGGTCACCAGGAACCACTCGACGCGACCCGCCTCCCCGACCGGCCTGACCGTCGCGCCGCTGAAACAGGCGCGTCGCGCGTCCTCGTCGACGAGCAGCCAGCGATCCGCGCCGCTCTGCAGCCAGAGCGCCGCATCCTCGGCCTCGCGGCGTCCCTCGGCCCAGCGCCGGTGCCCGAAATTCACCACGGGCCGTGTGGCCTGCAGCAGGAACTGTTCACGATAGCCGACGAGCGCCAGCTCGGCCGAGCGCGGCACCAGGCGCTCGACGCGCTGCATGAAGCTGCGGCCCGAGCGTACATGATCGAGCTGCGGGTTGATCCACAGGCCCTGGATCCAGCACAGGATCACGAGCGTCGCGGGCCAGGCCAGCAGTCCGCGCCGCGTGCCGACCAGCAGCGCCACCGCGACGATGAGGCCACCCGCGACCGGCAGCGGCAGCAGCGACGCGGCACCGTGACGCTGCAGCAGCCGCGCACCGCGCTCGGGCTCGATGAACCCGAGCCAGACGAACACCGCGAGCAGCCCCGCTGCGACCGCGAGCGCCAGCGCCAGACCCACGCGCTGCACGCCACGCCGCTCCAGCACCGGCCACAGCGCGCTCGCGGCCGCGAGCGCGAATGCGGGCAGCGCGGGCAGGATGTAGACACCGCGTTTGCCGGGACTGGCGCTGAAGAACAGCAGCACCAGCAGCACCCAGCCCAGCAGCAGCCATGGCCGCGCATCGCGCGCACGCCAGCAGGCCACCCAGCGCGGCACGAGCCAGGGCAGCAGCACCACGCCGGGCAGCCACAGCACCGGAATCACCTGCGTCAGGAAGTAATGCCAGGGCTCGTGGTGATGCCAGGCCGCGGCATAACGCGTCACGGTCTGCTTGAACAGCAGCTCGTCACGATACGCCGCGAGGCCGGCGTCACCCGACAGCGTCGCCATCAGCACCATCGGCACGAACCACAGCGCGATCGCCGCGAGGCCGGCGAGCAGCGCGATGCTCCAGCGCCAGCCGGCCGTGGCCCCGGGCGCCACATGGAAGCCGCGCGCACGCAGGAACAGGTACGGCAGCACGGCGAGCAGCGGCAGGAAACCCGTGCCCTTCGTGATGACGCCGAGGCCCGCGGCCACGCCGCCGAACGCGTAACAGCGCCAGTCGGGCCCCTGCAGCAGATGCCGTGTGATGCCGTAGAGACCCGCGGTCGACAGCAGGCACAGTGTCATGTCGATCTGCGCGACGCGGGCCTGCAGCGTGAACTGCACCGAGAACAGCAGCAGCAGCGCCGCGAACAGGCCGACTTCACGCGACCACAGCCGACGCCCGAGATCGTGCACGAGCAGCAGGCAGCCGATGGCGGCGAGCAGCGACGGCAGCAGGAACGCCACGCGCAGCACACCCGTCGCAGCGTAGGCCGCCGCCATGACCCAGAAGAACAGCGGCGGCTTGTCCTGGTACCAGTCGCCGCCGACCTGCGGGAACAGCCACTGCCCGGTCGCGACCATGTCGCGCGCGATCAGCGCGAAGCGCGGCTCGTCGGCGGGCCAGGGATCCCGCAAACCGAGTCCGCCGGCCAGCGTCGCGAGTCCCGCGAGCACCAGCAGCCAGCGATCCCGTCGCCGCTCCAGGGCATCCGCCACGCCGCCGGCCGGCGTCAGTGTCTCCGCGCACGGCTGCCGCACGATACCGGTCACGCCTGAGCCGTCGGTACGCCGCGCCGACACCCCGGCCCTCGCGCGCTCACGGTGCCGCCGGCGGCTGCAGCGCGCGACGCGCGCGACGGATCAGCCACAGATTGCGGCTGTAGACGAACAGTCCGGTCGCCTGGCCGACAATGAACACCGGATCGCGGCGGTGGATCGCATAGATGAGCAGCACGGAACCGCCCGCGAGGCTCAGATACCAGAACAGGCGCGGCACGACACTGCGCTTGACGCGCTCGCTGGCGATCCATTGCACGAGGAAACGCGCCGTGAACATGGCCTGGCCGATGAAGCCCGCAACGATCCAGCCCCAGGCCACGCCGGGTAATGACGCATTCATGTCTGCCAGCTCTCCATTGTGCGATGCGCCGTGCACCACGCGCGGTGCCGCGGGTACGCCGCGCCCCGCTCCCTCGCACGGCGCGGGCTGCGCGCCGCGTGGAGTTCACTCCTCGCGAACCGTGTTACCCGCTCGATAGCGCGCATTCAGCCACATCACACCGCACAGATCGACGATACCCACCCACAGCCGGTCGTGCAGGCCGTACTTGGACCGGCCCTGCCGGCGCGCGCGGTGGCTCACGGGAACCGAAACGACCGTCGCGCCCTGGCGACGGAACAGCGCGGGCAGGAAGCGGTGCATGTGATCGAAGTACGGCAGCTCGAGACAGGTGTCGCGGCGCATGAGCTTGAGACCGCAACCGGTGTCGGGAGTGCCGTCACCGAGCAGACGCGCGCGTACGCCGTTGGCCACGCGTGAGGACACGCGCCGCAGCCAGCTGTCGCGGCGCGTGGTGCGGTGGCCCGCGAGCATCTGCAGCGAGGGATCGCCGGCAGTCCGCGCATCGCGCTCGGCGAGCAGCAGCGGCAGATCCGCGGGGTCATTCTGGCCGTCACCATCGAGCGTGGCGACCCACGCGGCACGCGCAGCGCGGAACCCGGAGCGCAGCGCCGCGCTCTGACCGCTGCGGCGCGAGTGGCGCAGCAGCCGGATTTCCGGCACCTCGGCTCGCACGCGCCGCACCGTCTCCGCTGTACCGTCGGCGCTGCCGTCATCCACGAAGATGAGGTCGACACGTACGCACGGACGCAGC
>CAYWMY010000216.1:0-5266 GCA_964459405.1 uncultured Steroidobacteraceae bacterium
CCGCAGGCGACGATGTACGCCGTGCGTCCCTGGACGATCCGCCAGTACGCGGGCTTCTCCACGGCGGAGGAGAGCAACGCCTTCTATCGCCGCGCGCTCGCTGCCGGCGGCCAGGGTGTCAGCGTGGCCTTCGATCTGGCCACGCACCGCGGCTACGACAGCGATCATCCGCGCGTGACCGGCGACGTCGGCAAGGCGGGCGTCGCCATCGACAGCGTCGAGGACATGAAGATCCTGTTCGACGGCATCCCGCTCGACAAGGTCAGCGTGTCGATGACCATGAACGGTGCGGTGCTGCCGATCCTCGCGGGCTACGTGGTCGCGGCCGAGGAGCAGGGTGTCGCCGAGGACAAGCTGTCCGGGACCATCCAGAACGACATCCTCAAGGAGTTCATGGTCCGCAACACCTACATCTATCCGCCCGGGCCCTCGATGCGGATCGTCGCCGACATCATCGACTACACCGCGCGCCGGATGCCGAAGTTCAACTCGATCAGCATCTCCGGCTATCACATGCAGGAGGCGGGCGCGAACCAGGCCCTCGAGCTCGCGTTCACGCTGGCCGACGGCAAGGAATACGTGAAGGCCGCGATCGCGCGCGGTCTCGACGTTGATGACTTCGCCGGGCGGCTGTCCTTCTTCTGGGCGATCGGGATGAATTTCTATCTCGAGATCGCCAAGATGCGGGCGGCGCGCCTGCTGTGGCACCGGATCATGAAGGCGGCCGGAGCGAAGAAGGACAAGAGCCTGATGCTGCGCACGCACTGCCAGACCTCGGGCTGGAGCCTGACGGAGCAGGACCCGTACAACAACGTCGTGCGCACGACCATCGAGGCCATGGCCGCGGTGTTCGGGGGCACGCAGAGCCTGCACACCAACGCGCTCGACGAGGCCATCGCGCTGCCCACCGATTTCAGCGCGCGCATCGCGCGCAACACGCAGTTGATCATCCAGGAGGAGACGCACATCACGAATGTGATCGACCCCTGGGCCGGCAGCTACATGATGGAGACCCTGACCCAGCAGATGGCCGACAAGGCCTGGTCGATCATCGAGGAAGTCGACACGATGGGCGGCATGACCCGCGCCGTGGAGTCGGGCTGGGCCAAGCTGCAGATCGAGGCCAGCGCGGCGGAAAAGCAGGCTCGCATCGATTCGGGCCGGGACGTCATCGTCGGCGTGAACAAGTACCGGCCGCCGTCCAGCGAGCCGATCGAGATTCTCGAGGTCGACAACCACGCGGTGCGCGAAAACCAGATCCGGCGGCTGAACGCCCTGCGCGCGGCGCGCGATGATGCCGCGGTGCAGGCGGCGCTCGATGCGCTGACGCGGTGCGCCGGCGGTGGCGAGGGCAACCTGCTCGACCTCAGCATCCAGGCGGTGCGGCTGCGCGCCACGGTCGGCGAGGTCAGCGGGGCGCTGGAGAGCGTATTCGGGCGCCATCGCGCCGACACACAGAAGGTGACCGGGGTGTACGCCGCCGCATACGATGGTGCCGAGGGTTGGGAGAAGCTCAAGGCCGAGATCGCGGCCTTTGCCGAGGAGCATGGCCGTCGGCCGCGCGTGATGCTCGCCAAGCTGGGACAGGACGGCCACGACCGCGGCGCCAAGGTGGTGGCCACCGCATTCGCCGATCTGGGCTTCGACGTGGACATCGGGCCACTGTTCCAGACGGCCGAGGAGTGCGCGCGCCAGGCGATCGAGAACGACGTGCACGCGGTCGGCGTGTCGACGCTGGCGGCCGGTCACAAGACGCTGGTGCCGGCGCTGATCCAGGGCCTTGCGGCCCAGGGCGGCGACGACGTCATCGTGTTCGTCGGCGGCGTCGTGCCGCAGCAGGACTATCAGTATCTCTACGATGCCGGCGTCAAGGGTATCTACGGGCCCGGAACGCCGGTGCCTGCGAGCGCAAAGGACGTGCTCGAGAACATCAAGGCCCATTTGAAGCGCCGCGCGTGAACCTGCCCGCCGCCGATCAGGCGCTGGCCGACGGCGTGCGCCGCGGCGAGCGGCGCGCCATCGCCAAGGCAATCACGTTGCTGGAGTCGACGCGCAGCGACGACCGCGTGCGCGCCGACGCGCTGCTCAACTCGCTGCTGGCCGAGACGGGCCATGCGCTCAGGCTCGGCATTTCCGGCGTCCCGGGCGCCGGCAAGTCGACCTTCATCGAGGCGCTGGGGCTGCACCTGATCGACGGCGGACACCGCGTCGCGGTGCTGGCCGTGGACCCGTCCTCGAGCGTCTCGGGCGGTTCGATCCTCGGCGACAAGACGCGCATGGAGCGCCTGTCCGGGCAGCAGGCGGCCTATATCCGCCCGAGCCCCGCCGGCGGCACGCTGGGGGGCGTCGCCGAGAAGACGCGCGAGGCGATGCTCGTCTGCGAGGCGGCGGGCTTCGACACCGTGATCGTCGAGACCGTCGGCGTGGGCCAGAGCGAGACGGCGGTCGCAGGCATGACCGACCTGTTCGTGCTGCTGCAGCTGCCGAATGCCGGCGACGACCTGCAGGCCATCAAGCGCGGCGTGATGGAGCTGGCCGACGTGGTCGTCATCAACAAGGCCGACCTCGACGCGGATGCCGCGACGCGCGCCCGCGCCATGATCACCAGCGCGCTGCGCGTATTCGCGCCGCACGGGCGTGGCGGCTGCCTGCCGCCGGTGCTGCAGCTGAGCGCGCTGCGCGGTGACGGCGTCGACGCATTCTGGACCGAGGTCGAGCGCCTGGTCGCGGAAAGGCGCGCCCGCGGCATTTTCGATGAGCGCCGGCGGCAGCAGGCGCTCGCCTGGATGTGGGACACTGTCCACGCCCGGTTGCTGGCCGATTTCCATGCCCATCCGGCGGTGCGCCAGGCGCTGCCGCGGATACTTCGCGACGTGAGCGAGGCTCGCGTCGCGCCCTCCGCGGCCGCCCGCTCGTTGCTGGACCTTTTCGAACGTTGAGGAGGATCGGATGCACGACATCATCGCGGAACTCGAAGCGCGACGCGCCAAGGCGCGGCTCGGCGGCGGAGAGAAGCGCATCACCGCGCAGCACGCCAAGGGCAAGCTGACGGCGCGGGAGCGTCTGGAACTGCTGCTGGACGAGGGCACGTTCGAGGAATGGGACATGTTCGTCGAGCACCGCTGCGCGGACTTCGGCATGGCCGACAACAAGATCCCCGGCGATGGCGTCGTCACGGGCTACGGCATGATCAACGGCCGCCTGGTGTTCGTCTTCAGCCAGGACTTCACGGTCTTCGGCGGCGCGCTCTCCGAGGCGCACGCGGAGAAGATCCTGAAGGTCATGCAGCAGGCCATGAAGGTCGGCGCGCCGGTGATCGGCCTCAACGATTCGGGCGGCGCGCGCATCCAGGAGGGCGTGGCCTCGCTGGGCGGCTACGCCGAAGTCTTCCAGGCAAACGTGCTGGCCTCGGGGGTGGTGCCGCAGATCAGCATGATCATGGGACCCTGCGCCGGCGGTGCGGTGTACAGCCCCGCGATGACCGACTTCATCTTCATGGTGAAGGACTCGAGCTACATGTTCGTCACCGGGCCCGAGGTCGTGAGGACCGTGACCCACGAGGAGGTCAGCTCCGAGGAACTGGGCGGCGCGGCCACGCACACTGCGCGCAGCGGCGTCGCGGATCTCGCCTTCGAGAACGACGTCGACGCACTGCTCATGCTGCGACGGTTCTTCAATTACCTGCCGCTCAACAACCGTGAGAAGCCGCCGGTCCGTCCCACCAGCGATCCGACGGACCGCGCCGACCTGTCGCTCGACACGCTGGTGCCCGACAACCCGAACAAGCCCTACGACATCAAGGAGCTGATCCTCAAGATCGCCGACGAGGGCGAGTTCTTCGAGCTGCAGCCCGACTCCGCGAAGAACATCGTCATCGGCTTCGGACGCATGGGCGGCGAGACGGTCGGCTTCGTCGCCAACCAGCCGCTGGTGCTGGCGGGCTGCCTGGACATCAAGAGCAGCATCAAGGGCGCGCGTTTCGTGCGCTTCTGCGACGCGTTCAACATCCCCGTGATCACCTTCGTCGACGTGCCGGGCTTCATGCCGGGCACCGCCCAGGAGTACGGCGGCATCATCAAGCATGGCGCCAAGCTGCTGTACGCCTACGCGGAGGCCACGGTGCCGAAGATCACGCTGATCACGCGCAAGGCGTACGGCGGCGCCTACGACGTCATGGCCTCGAAGCACCTGCGCGGCGATGTGAACTTCGCCTGGCCGAACGCGGAAATCGCCGTGATGGGCGCCAAGGGCGCGGTCGAGATCATCTTCCGCGAGGAGAAGGGTGATCCGGCGAGGCTTGCGGCGCGCGAGGCGGAATACAAGGCGAAGTTCGCGAATCCGTTCATCGCCGGCGCGCGCGGCTACATCGACGACGTGATCCAGCCGCACGAGACCCGCAAGCGTATCTGCCGCTCGCTGATCATGCTGCGCGACAAGAAACTCGAGAACCCATGGCGCAAGCACGGCAACATCCCGCTGTGAGGGGGCCGGGCGTGTACGACAAGATCCCGGGAGGAGTCCCGTGGGAGCGGAAGCATGTTTAAGAAGATCCTGATTGCCAACCGCGGTGAAATCGCCTGCCGGGTCATCAAGACCGCACGGCGCATGGGCATCGCGAGCGTGGCGGTTTACTCCGATGCGGACCGCGACGCACGGCACGTCGAGCTGGCCGACGAGGCGGTGTGCATCGGCCCGGCGCCGAGCCGGGAGTCCTATCTCGTCATGGACAAGATCATCGACGCCTGCAGGCGCACCGGCGCCGAGGCCGTGCACCCGGGCTACGGCTTCCTGTCCGAGAACGAGGTGTTCGCGCGCCGCGTGGAGGAGGAAGGCATCGTCTTCATCGGTCCCAAGCACGGCTCGATCGCGGCGATGGGCGACAAGATCGCCTCGAAGAGGCTCGCGGCCGAGGCCGGGGTCAACACGATCCCGGGCTGGAACGACGTCATCGAGTCGCCGGAACGCGCGGTGCAGATCGCACGGGATATCGGCTATCCAGTGATGATCAAGGCGAGCGCCGGCGGCGGCGGCAAGGGCCTTCGCGTGGCGTTCAATGACAAAGAGGCCTTCGAGGGATTCTCCTCGTGCCGCAACGAGGCGCGTGCGAGCTTCGGCGACGACCGGGTTTTCATCGAGAAGTTCGTGGAGCAGCCGCGCCACATCGAGATCCAGGTGCTCGGCGACGCGCATGGCAACTGCGTGTACCTGTGGGAGCGCGAGTGCTCGATCCAGCGCCGCCACCAGAAGGTGATCGAGGAGGCGCCGT
>CAYWMY010000217.1:0-5261 GCA_964459405.1 uncultured Steroidobacteraceae bacterium
TTGTGCATGTCCGCCTCGAGCGGAAAGCCTTAAGTGTCGCAGCCTGCCCCACCTGTTGCTCCGGTCCGAGAGCAGCGGTTCGCAACGGCACAGGCGGGTGGCGCCATCTCCTTTCCCGCGGAGGACCGGGCTCCCGGAACATCCCATGATGGAGGACGAGTCCCGCGCCGGTCTCCGGCAGGCGATGCGCGCGCGGCGACGGATGTTGTCCCGTGCGCAGGTCGACAGGGCCACGGCGGCCGCGTTGCGCAACCTCAAGTCCATTGGACTGCCGCGGCCCGGCAGTCGTGTCGCATTGTTCCACCCCTTCGACGGTGAACTGGGTACGGGCCCGGTCGCCGCGCACGCGCTGCGCGGTCACTGCCGCCTCTACCTGCCGGTGATCACGGACCTGCGACGCCGGCGGCTGATCTTCGTCGAGTGGCGACCGGAGCACCGCCTCATCAAGACCCGCACGGGCATTCATGAACCCCGGGAACGCCACCGGCGAGTGAGCCCGCAGTGCCTCGACCTGGTGCTGGTGCCGCTCGTGGCATTCGATGCACGCTGCAACCGCATCGGTACCGGCGGTGGCTTCTACGACCGGCATTTCGGCTTCCGGCTGCGCCGCAGCGTCTGGCGCCGACCATTGCTCGTGGGCTGGGCGCACGACTTCCAGCGCATCCCGGCGATCAACGCGGCACCCTGGGATGTACCGCTCGATCTGGTCATCACCGATCGCGGCATCTACCGGCGGTGACGCAGCCCGTCGCGATACCGCCCACGCCACCATCCGGTGATCCATGCAGTACTGGCTGTTCAAGTCCGAGCCCGAGACCTTCAGCATCGACGATCTGGCGCGCGCCCCGGGCCGCCGGACGCACTGGGACGGCGTGCGGAACTACCAGGTCCGCAACATGCTGCGCGACCAGATGCGCCGTGGCGATCGCGGCCTGTTCTATCACTCGAGCTGCGAGGTACCGGGCGTCTATGGAACGGTCGAGGTCGTTCGCGAGGGCTATCCCGATCCGAGCGCACTGGACCCGCGCCATCGCTACCACGATCCGGGGAGCGATCCGGAAGCACCACGCTGGTACGCCGTCGACGTGAAGCTCACGCGCAGGTTTGCGCAACCCGTCACACTCGACACGCTGCGCCACCATGCCGGCGATGAGCTGAAGGAGTTGCTGATCCTGCGTCGCGGAAATCGCCTGTCGATCACTCCCGTCACCGCCAACCAGTACCGCTTCATCGTCTCGCTGGCGAAGTGATGCCGCTGGCGAGGTGCATTTCGCTCGGGAATTTCTGCTGTTTTCTGCTTCTCATCGAGTCCGCCGCCGCGCTGGTGAGCGCTCGCAGCGAGAGGCGCAATGCGCCGCTGACGGTGACTGCGCCCATCGAGTCGGCGATGAACGTCGTGCCGCGGAAGCATCTTCGCGCATACAGCTTGCTTGCATTCCCGTCAACCATGTATATACTCGCTCCCCGGATTAACCCGACATGGAGATCCAATATGGCGACCAAGAAGAAGGCTGCGAAGAAGAAGGCGACCAAGAAGAAGGCAGCGAAGAAGAAGTAAGAGCCTTCGAGCAGCCGGAACGGCGGTTGCGATCGCAAGACTCCAACCGCCCGTTCTGAAAGCTTCGACACTGTGCCCGCGAAAGCGGGCACAGTTGTTTCCGCGGTCCGGAGATGCGAATGCAGGGATCTCTGCGGGGGAACCATGCGATGAACACCGAGGAAAAGAAGCGCGAAGCGGCCCAGGCGGCCTTGCGTTACGTGCGTGACGGGATGATGGTCGGGGTAGGGACCGGATCCACCGTCAACCACTTCATAGATGCCCTCGCGGGCTGGCGCGACCGGATCGCCGGCGCCGTGTCGTCGTCGGAAGCCAGCACGCAGCGACTGCTGGCAGCCGGCATCGAGGTTCACGACCTCAACACGACCGGCGAGCTCGAGCTCTATGTCGACGGCGCCGACGAGGCCACGCGCCATCTCACGCTGATCAAGGGCGGCGGCGGCGCACTGACCCGCGAGAAGATCGCCGCCGCGGCATCACGCCGCTTCGTCTGCATCATCGACGACTCGAAGCTGGTCGACGTGCTGGGCCGCTTCCCGCTGCCGGTCGAGGTGATCCCGATGGCGCGCAGCTACGTCGCGCGGCGGCTGCTGCTCCTCGGGGGTCAGCCCGTACTGCGCGAGGGGATGAGGACCGACAACGGCAACCTGATTCTCGACGTGCACAACCTGGACATCATCGATCCTCCGGCGCTGGAGACCGCGATCAACCAGATCGCCGGCGTCGTGACGGTGGGCCTGTTCGCGAACCGGCCCGCGGACGTGCTGCTGGTCGCGGGCGACCGCGGGGTCACGACGCTGAAGGCATAGCCCACTGGTGGAAACGTTGCCCCGCCGAGGGCAGATCGAATCAGCCCGGTCCCCGGCAGCCAGAGGGCGACATTCACGACCTCGCCCGCGTGAGTGAATTGAGGGAATCGGGGACATTCACGATTTCGTGAGGCGCTGGTGTCAGGCGCGGGCTGCAACGGGCTCGGCTCGTCTCGCGGGAAGAATGACGCTCGACTCGCCGGCCCTCCTGCGCGCCCGTGCGACGGACGCGCCGCGTCGTGCTTGCGCCGGCAGCCCAACGGCGAGTGTCAATACCGCACAGCGACAAGCATGGCATCCCGCCGGCCGCGGTGAAGGTCCCGGGCCGGGAGCGTCGCGGCCAGGGACGGCGCGCGACGAGCCCACATGGACGTGTTCTTCGCGTCTCCCGGCCCGGGATCCTTCACGCAGGCAGGCCGGCGGCTGTCGAGCGTGCGCAAGACCGAACATCAGCGACCAGGCAGCCCTTGCGTGGCGCGGCGGTCTTCCCGAATACACAGATGCGTCGATCTCGAGACTGCGCTGAACCCGACGCCAACGCAAAAGGCCCGCTCACGCGGGCCTTTCGCATCTGGCTGGGGGACTTGGATGACTCGGCGCTGCGCGCCTCGCCCCTCCGGGGTCGTTGCCCCGCTTCGCGGGCCAACGCTCAGTGTCGCTGCGCGACACCGTCGAACCAAGGTTCTCATCCAAGTCCCCCAATGCAAAAGGCCCGCTCACGCGGGCCTTTCGCATCTGGCTGGGGGACTTGGATTCGAACCAAGGTTGGCGGAGTCAGAGTCCGCAGTCCTACCGCTAGACGATCCCCCAAATTCCGTGGGTCGCGGTTCGCCGAGGCTCAGCGCTTCGAGAACTGCGTGCCGCGCCGGGCCTTGCGGCGACCGACCTTCTTGCGCTCGACCTCACGCGCATCGCGGGTCACGAACCCCGCCACGCGCAGCGGCTTGCGCAGTGTTTCGTCGTACTGGATCAGCGCGCGCGTGATGCCGTGACGGATCGCGCCGGCCTGGCCCGTGATACCGCCGCCGTCGACCTGCACCTCGATGTCGAAGCGGTCGGCCATCTGCACCACGTCGAGCGGCTGCCGCACGATCATCGGCCCGGTCTTGCGGCCGAAGAACTCATCGAGCGCACGGCCGTTGACCGTGATGCGGCCGGTGCCGGGCAGCAGGTGAACGCGCGCCGTCGAAGTCTTGCGGCGGCCGGTTCCGTAGTTCGAAGTCACGGGCATCGTCTTGTATTCCTGGTCTCGTTGATCCGACGGCCTGCTCAGGCGAGATCGAGCGGCTTGGGCTGCTGCGCGGCGTGCGGGTGATCAGGACCCGCGAAAACGTGCAGCTTCTTGAACATCGCACGACCGAGCGTGGTCTTGGGCAGCATGCCCTTGACCGCGAACTCGATTGCGCGCTCCGGATGCTCGTTCAGCAACTTGCCGAGCGAGATCGACTTCAGGTTGCCGAGATAGCCGGTGTGGCGGTGGTAGAACTTGTCGCGCAGCTTGGTGCCGGTGACTGCGATCTTCCCGGCATTGATCACCACGAAGTTGTCGCCGCAATCGACGTGCGGCGTGAACTCCGCCTTGTGCTTGCCGCGCAGGCGGAACGCCAGCTCCGAGGCAAGCCGGCCCAGCGTCTTGCCGGACGCATCCACCAGGTACCAGTCGCGGCGAACCCGCTCCGGCTTAGCAAAAACAGTCTTCATGTGAACCCCGAAAGCGGGCTGGCCTTGAGAAAGGGCCGGAAGTTTAATGAAAGCCCGGGGTTATTGCAAAGCACCAGAGGCATTGCGCCCCCTAGGCCCGATCCGCGCAGCCCCCCCCCGACCCCGCCCTTATATAATGTGCCCATATGAACCGGAACCTCTCGACGACCGACCGCCTGCTCGCCGCGCTCGACCAGGGCCTGCGGACGGCCTTTGCCTCCCCACCCCCCTCGACGCCCTCGCCCGGCACCCGCGAGCCGGTTGCGCAGCTGACTGAACAGCAGCACCGCCACGTTGCCGGGCTCATGCGCGTGAACCACGCGGGCGAGGTGGCCGCCCAGGGCCTGTATCACGGTCAGGCGCTGTTCGAACGGAATCCGGAGCTGCGCCAGTGGCTCGAACAGGCGGCGCGCGAAGAAGGCGACCATCTGGCGTGGTGCCGGGAGCGGCTGGACGAGCTGGGCTCACGACCCAGCCTGCTGAATCCGCTCTGGTACGCGGGCGCGGTCGGGCTCGGGCTGGTCGCGAGCCTCGTCGGCCCGCGATGGAGCCTGGGCTTCGTGACGGAAACCGAGCGGCAGGTCGAGTCACACCTGACCGACCACCTCGGCCGCCTGCCGGACGAGGATCAACGCAGCCGTGCCATCCTCGAGCAGATGCGCAGCGACGAGGTCCGGCATGGCGCTGCCGCGCGCAGTGCCGGCGGCGCCGATCTGCCCAGGCCGGTCCGCGGCCTGATGCGTCTCGCCTCCCGCGTCATGACACGGACAGCCTACTGGCTGTGAACGGCGCGCTTCCGTCACCGGTTGGGGCCTCGATTATGTCTTGCAGCAGCGCGCGCGCTGTAATAAAAGGGCGCCACGGCGCCGCAAGAGCGCCTCAGGGAGTTCCTCAATGGAAGAAGCCGCGGTAGTCCGTCCTCTGACCGACATGCCGGCGATCAACCGGTTCCTGAGCTACTGCCGGGTCCGCACCGTTCCGTCGAAGACGGTGCTGATCCATGCCGGGGACCTGCCCGACGTCCTGTACTACATCGTTCGTGGCTCCGTGGAGGTCATGATCGAGGACGAGGAGGGCAACGAGATGGTGCTGGCCTATCTCAACAAGGGCCAGTTCTTCGGCGAGATGGGGCTCTTCTCCGACAACGCGCAGCGCAGCGCCTGGGTTTGCACGCGCCAGCAGTGCGTACTCGC
>CAYWMY010000218.1:0-5234 GCA_964459405.1 uncultured Steroidobacteraceae bacterium
CTGGCGCATGCCGCCGGACATTTCGTAGGGGTAGCAGTCGAGCCGCCGCTCCGGGTCCGCGATGCGCACGCGCTGCAGGGCCTCGCGCGCGCATGCGCGCAGCGTCGCGGCATCGCCGCCATGATGCGTGCGCCGGATCTCCATGAGCTGGCTCGCTACGCTGAGGTGCGGGGTCAGCGCAGCCGCCGGGTCCTGGAAAACGAATCCGATGTGCCGCCCGCGCAGCCGGCGTTGCGCGGCCGCCGGCAGTCGCAGCAGGTCCTGGCCCGCGTGCAGCACGCATCCGCGCACGTGCGCCCCGCGCGGGGCGAGTCCGACGGCGGCGAGGCACAGCTGCGTCTTGCCGGAACCCGATTCGCCGACGATGGCCAGGCACTCGCCGCGGCCGACGGCGAAGGACACGCTCTCGACGGCTGTGACCGGGCCCGGCGCGGCCGGGAACGACACACCCAGGCGCTCGGCGACGAGCAGCGCCATCAGCCGGACCTTGGATCGAGGGCGTCGCGCAGTGCGTCGCCCACGGCGTTGAACGCGAGCACGAGCGCCGCGAGCATGCCCGCCGGGAACAGCAGCATCCACGGTGCGTGATCCATGTGGCTCGCGCCGCCCGCGACCAGGTTGCCGAGGCTCGCCAGCGGTTCCTGGATGCCGATGCCGAGAAAGCTCAGGAAGCTCTCCACGAGGATCATCTGCGGCACGGCGAGCGTCGCATACACGACGACGATGCCTGCCAGGTTCGGGATGACGTGACGCGTGAGGATGCGTGCAGGTGTGGCGCCACAGATCCTGGCGGCCTCGACGTAGCCGCTGTGGCGCAGGCGTCGCACTTCACCGCGCACGACGCGGGCCATGGTCAGCCACCCGATCGCGCCGATCGAGACGAACACCAGCACGGGGTCACGATCGAACACGACATTGGCCACGATGACGAAGAAGACGTATGGCAGCGCATACAGCACGTCGACGGTGCGCATCATCCATTCCTCGGTGCGCCCGCCTGCGAGGCCCGCGATGGCACCGAACAGTACGCCGACCACGAGGCTCACGGTCGTGGCCAGCAGACCGATTGCCAGCGACACGCGCGTGCCGGCCAGCGTGCGCACGAACAGGTCGCGCCCGAGGCGGTCGGTGCCGAACCAGTGGCTGCTCGCGAAGTCGGGTGCCGCTCCCATGTGGTCCCAGTCGAGTGTCCCGGGCGCGTGCGGACTGAGGAGCGGACCCGCGACGGCGAGCGCCGTGACGGCTGCGAGCACCACCGCCGCGGCGATGCCGGCGCGCCGGCGGCCGAAACGCCGCAGTGCCGCGCGCCACGGACCCGCTGCCTGGCTCAAGCGCCGTGCTCCGCGCGCTGTCGCGGGTCCAGCCACAGATACGCGAGGTCGACGAGCAGGTTGAGCGCGATCATCAGCACCGCATAGACGACGACCATGCCGAGCACCAGCGTGTAGTCGCGACTCAATGCGCCCTGCACGAGAAAGCGCCCCATGCCCGGTACGCCGAAGATCGACTCCACGACCAGCGAGCCCGTCAGTACGGCTGCGGCCGCGGGACCCAGGTAGCTCAGTACGGGCACCAGCGCTGGGCGCAGCGCGTGGCGAAGCAGGATCGAGGCCGGCGACAGTCCGCGCGCCTGCGCGGCGCGGATCCAGCCGGCGTCGAGGACGTCGAGCAGGCTGCCACGCATGAGCCGCGCGAGCCAGGCAGCGACCGGCAGTGCCAGCGTGATGACGGGCAGCGGCATGTCGTGCCAGGTGCCGGGCTCCCAGCCCGACACCGGCAGCCAGTCGAGCCGTACGCCGAATGCCAGCGCGAGCAGCGGCCCGACCACGAACGGCGGCACGGCAATCGCAAGTGTCGTGACCAGCCGTGTCAGATGATCGACGGCGTGCTGCCGCCGCAGGGCGGCAGCGGCGCCGAGCGGCACTCCGAGGGCGATCGCGAGCAGCAATGCGCAGCCGCCCAGCTGCAGACTGATCGGCAGGCCCGCTGTGATCAGCTCGGCGACCGTGAAGTCCTTGAGCTTGAACGAGGGACCGAAATCGCCGCGCAGCAGGCCCGTCACATAGCGCAGGTACTGCGCGTGCAGGGGCTGGTCGAGGCCATAAGCAGCGTCGAGATTGCGCTGGATCTCCGGCGGTACGGGCTGCTCGTCATCGAACGGCCCGCCCGGCGCGAGCCGCATCAGGAAGAACGACATCGTCACGATGACCGCAAGCAGCGGCACCGTGGCGAGCAGTCGCCGCAGGCAATAGCTCAGCATGCCGCGTGGTGGCGCCGCAGAGCGGCCCATGCCGGGCCTGAGCGCCGGGCGCAGCCCTCGTCCGCATTGTCGTTCATGGCTGGAATCCGCAGGCAAGCGTTGCGGCGCGAGTATACGGAGCGGGGCGGTGTCTGTGTCCGCACGGGAATCGCGACGAAAAAAAAGCGGCTTCGCCTGAAGCCGCTCTTGCCAGACATCCTGCGGGCCTTGTGAGCCTCAGCGGATGCTCCCCTCGCAACCCCGCTTTCTCGTTGTTCGTCTGTTGCGGGGCCGGTACCTGTCCCCTCACCGGGGAGCGAAGTTAATCACTTCACTCGACGGACGCAATGGAAATCGTTCCTGCGGCGCAACATAGCGAATGCTTCCGATTGCCTTGTACACGCCGGCGCAGGCGCGCACTGGCATCCATGGCGCTGTGAGCACTGCATTTGATGTTCGCTACCGCCTGGGTTTACCGTACGGATCGCAAGCCTCGTGCGGCGGGTCAGCACATGAGCGCAAGTTCCGTCCTGGAGCACCTCGCGCTCGCGATCAGCGACGCGCTGTACGCGGACGAGTCGCGGCTCGTCGAGGCGCTCGGCACGCCACTCGATTCCGACCAGCGACAGCAGGCGCTGACAACGGGTCGTGCGCTGGTCGCGGGCGCCCGTGCGCGCCGGCACGAACGTTCCTGGCTCGACGCTTTCCTGCAGGAATACGGGCTCCAGAACGCCGAGGGCGTTGCGCTGCTGTGCCTTGCGGAGGCGCTGCTGCGGGTCCCGGATGACGACACCGCGGATCGGCTGATCGCCGAGAAGATCGTGACGGGCGACTGGGGGGATCACGCCGGCGCCTCGGGCTCGTTCTTCGTGAATGCCTCGACCTGGGCGCTGATGCTGACAGGCAGCTTCGTGCCGCTGCCGGAAGCCGTCGAACGCGATACCGGTGGCTGGCTGCGCGGGCTTGTGCATCGTCTTGGAGAACCGGTCGTGCGGCAGGCCCTGCGGCGCGCCATGAAGATCATCGGCGGCGAATTCGTCGTGGGACGGAGCATCGACGAAGCGCTGGCCCGCTGCGCGCGCGATCCCGCGCTCGCACTGTGCTCCTTCGATGTGCTGGGCGAAGGCGCGCGTTCGGATGCACAGGCGCGGCGCCACTGCGATGCGTATGCCGATGCGATCGAAGCGGTCGCACGGGCACGGCCCGCGGGGACCGGTGACCTGGAGCTGCGGTCATCCGTCTCCGTCAAGCTCTCGGCGCTGGAGCCGCGCTTCGCGCTCTGTGAGCGACGCCGCGTGGAGTCGCGCCTGGTGCCACGGGTGCTTGAACTCGCGCGCCTCGCCGCGCGCCACGAACTGCCGTTCACCGTCGACGCCGAGGAGGCGGACCGTCTCGAAATCTCGCTGCAGGTCATCGCGGCGCTCGCACGGGATCCGGCGACGCGCCACTGGCCGGGTCTGGGCTTCGCCGTACAGGCTTACGGCCGGCGCGCGCCGGCTGTGATCGACTGGGCCATCGAGCTCGCGCGCGCCACGGACCGGCGGATCGGCATCCGGCTCGTCAAGGGCGCGTACTGGGACAGCGAAATCAAGCGCGCGCAGGAGCGCGGTCTCGACGCATATCCAGTGTTCACGCGCAAGGTCGTCACGGATGTCTCGTATCTCTCCTGCGCGCGCCGCATGCTGTCCGCCGCCGACAGAATCCACGCACAGTTCGCGACGCACAACGCGCATACCGTCGGCGCCATTCTGGCGCTGGCCGGTTCCGCCGTCCGGTTCGAGTTCCAGCGGCTGCATGGCATGGGCGTCCTGCTCTACGACGAAGCCCGTCGGCAGATCGACGGGTTCCCCGCCGTGCGCGTCTATGCGCCCGTGGGGCGGCACCAGGATCTGCTGGCCTATCTGGTGCGCCGGCTGCTCGAGAACGGCGCGAATACCTCCTTCGTGAACCGCTTCCTGGATGACGCCGTTCCCGTTGCGGCCCTCGTGAGCGATCCGGTCTCCGAACTCGCGCGACTGGAGTCTCCGCAGCACCCGGGCGTGCCCCTGCCCGCGGCGCTGTACGGTGCAGAGCGGCGCAACTCGCAGGGCGTCGATTTCGGCGTCGCGCGGGAAGTCGAGGCGCTGCACGCGGCAGCGACGGCCCGCATCAGCGCCCTCGTCGTGGGTACATCGCACGCGCGCTCTGACGTGCTGCGGATCCTGAATCCGGCGGATCGGCGCGTGGTCGTCGGCGAAATCCCCGAGGCCGCGGGAGCCGACATCGACGAGGCGCTCACGCGGGCAGGAGCCGCCTGGCCGGAGTGGAACGCCACGCCGGCGACGGATCGCGCTGCAATCCTCGATCGCGCCGCTGACGCATTCGAGGCTGCGCGTGACCGGCTGGTGGCGCTGCTGGTGCAGGAAGCCGGCAAGACGCTGCCGGACGCCATCGCCGAGATTCGCGAAGCCGCCGACTTCTGTCGCTATTACGCCGCCCTGGCACGTCGACTCTTCGACGCACCGGTGTCGCTGCCGGGTCCCACGGGTGAGAGCAACCGGCTGCAGCTCACGGGGCGTGGCGTGTGGGCATGCATCAGCCCCTGGAACTTCCCGCTCGCGATCTTCACGGGCCAGGTCACGGCCGCGCTGGCCGCGGGCAACGCGGTCGCCGCAAAACCTGCGGAGGCCACGCCGCTCATCGCGCGCGAGGCCGTGGGTATGCTGCATGCGGCTGGCGTTCCGCGCGACGTGCTCGCGCTGGTGCCGGCACGCGGGCGACCCTTCGGCGAGGCCGCACTCGGGCACCCGGCGCTCGCGGGTGTGGCCTTCACGGGCTCGACGGCGACGGGCCAGTGGCTCAACCGCCGGCTCGCCGCGCGAGAAGGACCCATCCTGCCGCTGATCGCGGAGACGGGTGGCGTGAACGTCATGATCGTCGATTCGAGCGCGCTGCCGGAGCAGGTCGTTGACGATGCGCTGCTGTCGGCATTCGGAAGTGCCGGCCAGCGCTGCTC
>CAYWMY010000219.1:0-5213 GCA_964459405.1 uncultured Steroidobacteraceae bacterium
AGTTCGACGCGCTCCCATGGCAGCGATTCGCCCGCGAGCGCGGCCAGCATCGCGGACGCGGTCTCGCCGCCGCTCAGGGCGAGCGAGCACCGGGTGCGCGCCCGCAGCGCTTCGCGCAGGCCGGCCGCGATGCACGCCGCGGCCCTCTCCGCCGCCGTGCCGGCATCCACAAGGACCTCGAGACGCACGCGCGTCCCCTGTTCAGCAGCCGAGCGGCGACTGCCAGCCACCGTGCGCATCGAGCATCGCGTCGGCGGCCGGCGGACCCCAGCCGCCGGGAGCGTACTCGTGCAGCGGTGTCCCGGCGTGCAGGACGGGATCGACGACGCGCCAGGCCGCATCGACGCCGTCGGCGCGCGCGAACAGCGTCGGGTCGCCCTTCATCGCGTCGCCGATCAACCGCTCGTAGGCGTCCATCGCCACACCGGGATCACTGCACACGTGCAGTTCGATGGGCTCGCCGGCCATCTCGAAGCCGGCGCGCTTGGTGCGCGCTCCGACGGCGATCGCCACGCGGTCGGGACCCAGCCTGAAGCGGATATAGTTGGCCTCGGCGGGCGAAGGCTCATCGAAGATGCGCTGCGGCGGCCGCAGCAGCCGCACCAGCACTTCCATCGCGCTCACGGTCAGCCGCTTGCCGGCGCGCACGAAGATCGGCACACCGGCCCAGCGCCAGGAATCGACGTAGAGCCGCAGCGCCGCGTAGGTTTCCACCGCGGAGTCGCGCGCCACGCCAGGCTCGTCGCGGTAGCCCGTGTACTGGCCGCGTACCAGGCCCGCGGTTTCCAGCGGCCGCATCATGCGCAGCACCTTCACCTTCTCGTCACGCAGCGAATCGGCATCGGCGCCCACGGGTGGCTCCATCAGCAGCAGGGACAGCACCTGCAGTGCGTGGTTCTGGACCACGTCGCGGATGGCGCCGACCTCCTCGTAGAAGCGCCCGCGGCCCTCGACACCCTGCGTCTCCGCCATCGTGATCTGGATGCTCGCGACATGGTCGCGGTTCCACACCGGCTCGAGAAACGAGTTGGCGAAGCGGAAATACAGCAGGTTCTGCACCGCCTCCTTGCCGAGGTAGTGATCGATGCGGAACACCGCCGGCTCCGCGAACACACGCTGCACGGCCCGGCCGAGCGCCCGCGAGCTCTCGAGGTCGCGGCCGAACGGCTTCTCCACGACGATGCGCGCGCCAGCCGGGCTGCCGGCCGTGGCCAGGCCGTCGATGACGGCCGGAAACACGCTGGGCGGCACGGCGAGGTAGTGCAGCGGGCGAACAGCCGCGCCCAGCTCGCGCCGCAGGCGCCGGTAGGTATCGGCATCGCGATAATCGCCGTCGACGTACCGGAACAGCGCCACGAGCCGCTCGCTCGCCGCGACATCCGAGCCACGGCCGCTTGCGGCGAGGCTGTCGCGGATGCGCGTGCGCAGCTGCTCCAGCGTCCATCCGGAGCGCGCGACGCCGATCACGGGAACATCGAGACCACCACGCCGCACCATGGCCGCGAGCGCCGGAAAGATCTTGCGGTGAGCGAGGTCGCCCGTGACGCCGAACAGCACCAGCGCGTCGGCGGCGAAGGCATTCACGGCGCGGGTTCCGGGTGGCCGCCGAACTCGCGGCGCATCGCCGACAGCACGCGGTTGGCGAAATCGTCCAGCCCGCGCGACCCGAAGCGCGCGAACAGTGCGCTGGCCAGCACCGGCGCCGGTACGCCTTCGTCGATCGCCGCCTGCAGCGCCCAGCGCCCCTCGCCGGAATCCGCGACACGGCCCTCGAGGGCCGACAGCTCCGGATCCTGCAGCAGTGCGTGCGCCGTCAGGTCGAGCAGCCACGAGCGCACCACGCTGCCTCGACGCCAGAGCTCGGCGATCCCGGCCAGGTCGAAGTCATAACGGTAGGCCGCGGGATCCGCGAGCGGCGCCGCCTCGGCATCCGCACCGCGCGGCTGCGTGCCCACGCCGGCGTGGCGCAGGATGTTGAAGCCCTCGGCGTACGCGGCCATCAGGCCGTATTCGATGCCGTTGTGCACCATCTTGACGAAGTGGCCGGCACCGCTCGGACCACAGTGCAGCCAGCCGCGTTCGGCACCCGGGAACTGTGCGTCGCGGCCCGGTGTGGCCGGCGCGGCCTGCAGCGGCGGTGCCAGCGTCGCGAACAGGCTCCCGAGCTGCTGCACCAGGGCGGCCTCACCGCCGATCATGAGGCAGTAGCCGTGGGTCAGGCCCCAGACGCCACCGCTGACGCCGACGTCGAGGTAACCGAACCCGCGCGCCGCAAGAGCCGAGGCGCGGCGGCGGTCGTCGGCCGGGTGGGAATTGGCGCCATCGACGATGACGTCGCCAGCACTCAGATCCGGCAGCAGCGCCTCGATCACGCCGTCGACGGCCGCGGCAGGCAGCATGAGCCAGACCACGCGGGGCGGCACCAGGCGCGCCGCCAGATCGGCGAGCGATCGCGCGGCGATCGCTCCATGCTGAGCGAGAGCTTCCGCGGGCCCGGCGCTGCGGTTGTAGACAACACAGTCGTGCCCGCCATCCAGCAGGCGGCGGACCATGCCCGCACCCATGCGGCCCAATCCGATCATTCCGGTCTGCATGTCCTTGCTCCGTGGCCGGCGTGCTGGTTCGTCCTGCGCGGATCGCTGCATCGTGGATCCCGTATCGCCCGACGGCGGGCGTCGATCGCGAGACGGGCGCCGGCCGGCCTTTCATCCGGGCCATTGGCGCGCATGGAAGCCGTGGCTGTCAACCGGCGCCCGCACCTGCCTGCTACGGCGATGACCGGCAGGTTGATCGCGCGAAGCGCACCCCGCGCAGACCCGGGCCGCGCGTCCGGTTCACGCCGCGGCGCCTTCGATGACCGGCAGGTCCAGCATGACTTCGAGCCCACCATCCGCGGGATTGCGTGCCCGCGCGCTGCCATCATGCGAACGCAGCACACGCGCCGTGATCGCAAGGCCGATGCCGTCACCGCCACTCGCGCGCGTACGGTCGTCGGCCACACGATAGAAGGGCTCGAAGATGCGCTCGAGGTCGGCTTCGGGCACCCCGGGCCCGTGGTCGCGCACGCTCACGCATGCGCGCGTACCCTCGATTGTGCAGCGGATGGCGACACCACGTGCCGGATCCGTGTAGCGGACCGCGTTGCGCACCACGTTCTCGATGGCGCTGCGCAGCAGTTCCGGATCACCGTGCACCTGGACCGGTCCGACCGGAGCGTCGACGCCCACCGCCGTGCCGGCCGCGTCGGCCTCGAACTGCGCATCGTGCGCCACCGAACGCACCAGCTCGCCGAGATCCACAGTCTCGTACCGTCCCTGCTCCACCGCGGCATCGAGCCGCGACAGCCGCAGCACCTGCGCGATCAGCGCCTCGAGCCGCCCCGCCTCGCGCTCGATGCGCTCGAGCTGCAGCGCGACGTCGGCGCCGGGCTGCCGCGCGAGGCCCAGCGCCACCTGCAGGCGCGCCAGCGGCGAGCGCAGCTCGTGTGAAACGTCCCGCAGCAGGCGCTCACGTCCCGCCAGCAGCGTGCGCAGACGCAGGGCCATGGCGTCGAACTCGCGCGCGAGCAGCCCGATCTCGTCGCGCCGCGTGCCCATGGTGTCGGCCACGCGCACTTCGAGGCGCCCGGCACCGATCGCGCGGGCCGCCTCACTCATGCGTCCAACCGGACGCGTCACGGAGCGCGCGAGCAGCCAGCTCGCGAGACCGGTCACGACGAGGGCCAGAGCGAGCGTGCCGAAACGTGCCTCCGGCAGGCCGAGTGGCCCCAGGATGCCGGGACGCCGCGGCAGGAACAGGAACACATAGCGGTCGCCCGCGGGCCCCTCCAGTACCGGGGCCGGCCTTGGTGGCAACCAGCGCGCGCGCGGCCCTGAGCGTTCGCGTTCCCGCCCCTCGTCGCGCAGCCGCAGGTGACGCGCCAGGCGTCGCGGCAGCTCGCGTCCGAGCAGTTCGCGCCCGGACTCGTCGATCACGAAGGCCTGCAGCGTGTCGTCCCCGCCGCGGCGCCGCAGCCACGTCTGCAGGCCCGCGCGCCCGCCCTGCTCGAGCGCGGCCGCCGCCTCGCTCACGATGCGCGCCGGACGCCGGGGCATGTCCTCGGCCCGCTCCGCGAGTGCATACAGGGTCACGGCGATGGCGCCAGCGACGATCAGCGCCATGGCGGCCCAGAACGAGATGAACACCCGTGCGAAAAGGCTGCTCACGGTGACGATTGCGCCGCGTTGAGCACGTAACCGACACCCCGGATCCCGCGGATCACGAGACCCTGCTTCGCATCGAGCCCGAGCTTGCGGCGCAGGTTGCTGACGTGCGTGTCGATGCTGCGGTCATAGGTCTCGAGCGGCCGGCCCAGCGCACGCTGGGTGAGTTCGTCGCGGCCGAGCACGCGGCCGGGTGAGCGCATGAACTCGGCGAGCACACGGAACTCGGCACCCGTCAGCTCCACGGCGCGACCGTCGAGTTCCACGCGGTGCTGCGGTACATCGAGCACCAGCCCGCCCACGCGCAGCCGCTCGGGCCCGGCCGGCGGCACCTCGGCGACCCGGCGCAGCACAGCACGCAAGCGCGCGACCAGCTCGCGCGGATTGAAGGGCTTGGGCAGATAGTCGTCGGCGCCGAGCTCGAGCCCGACGATGCGGTCGACGTCGTCGCCGCGCGCGGTCAGCATCAGGATCGGCAGGTGCGAGCCGCGGCCACGCAGCGTGCGCAGCACATCGAGGCCGCTGCCGCCCGGCAGCATCACGTCCAGCACGATCACGTCGGCCTGCGCGGACGCCTGCGGGTCGAGGGCCGCGGCGACGTCGTGAACCTGCGCAACCTGAAAGCCCTCGCGCCCGAGATATTCAGCCAGCATGCCCGTGAGCTCGCGATCGTCATCGACGAGCAGCACGGTCGGCGGCATCAATGCGGCGGTCGACATGGCGGACGGGTCCTCCGGCCCGATGTTGCCGGCGGCCGGGGGTCCTGTCACCCGGCGCCGCGGGCCTTTGCAGATCTTTGCAGTGACTTTGCCTGCCGCCGTGCGTGAACGCCGCCGCGCGCGGGTAGTCTGATCCCCCGGAATCCTGACCCGGACATCTCCTGCGAGAGGACCTGACCATGAAGCGATCACTGATTGGATGGATGACGGCGGGCGTGCTGGCCAGCGGCCTCGCGTTCGCGGCCGGCGCCGAACGCTGCCCGATGATGGGAGGCGACGCCGCCGCATACGA
>CAYWMY010000220.1:0-5205 GCA_964459405.1 uncultured Steroidobacteraceae bacterium
GGTCGGCCGCGCGCCCGTGGATGCGCGGGCCGTAGGCGACGTTCTCGTAGATCGTCTTCGGGAAAGGATTCGGCTTCTGGAACACGATGCCGACCCGCGCCCGCAGCTGCACCACGTCCTGCCGGCGGTCGTGGATCTCCTGCCCGTCCAGGGTGATGGTGCCGGTCACGCGCGCCGACTCGATGGTGTCATTCATGCGGTTCAGGCAGCGCAGGAACGTGCTCTTGCCGCAGCCGGACGGCCCGATCATCGCGATGACCTGGTTGCGCGCGATGTCGAGGTTGACGTTCCTGATCGCATGCTTGTCGCCGTAGTAGACGTTGACGTCGCGTGCCACCACGATGGGATCCGGCACGGTCACGTCGCCGACTGTCGCGCGCGACATGCCGCCGCCGGCGGCGGTCTCCATGCGCGTGATCGCGCGCGGAGCGGTGACCGTTCTGTCATCGGCCATGATCGACATGCTCCTGCCTCCCTTGAATCACCAGCGACGCTCGAACCGCTGCCGCATGATCACCGCCGCGGCGTTCATCACCAACAGGAACGCGAGCAGCACGAGGATGGCGCCGGCGGTGCGCTCGAGGAACGCCTGCTCGGGGCTGTCCGCCCAGATGTAGACCTGTACCGGCAGCACCGTCGCCGGATCTGTCAGGGACTGCGGCAGATCCACGATGAAGGCCACCATGCCGATCATCAGCAACGGCGCCGACTCGCCGAGCGCGCGTGCCATGCCGATGATCGCGCCCGTCAGCATGCCGGGCATGGCGAGCGGCAGCACGTGGTGCGCGACCATCTGCACCTGGGAGGCGCCCATGCCGAGCGCGGCCTCGCGGATGGAGGGTGGCACCGACTTGAGCGCCGCGCGGGACGCGATGATGATGGTGGGCAGCGTCATCAGCGTCAACACCAGGCCGCCGACCAGCGGCGCCGAGCGTGGCAGGCCGAAGAACTGGATGAAGGCCGCGAGACCCAGCAGGCCGAACACGATCGACGGCACCGCCGCGAGGTTGTTGATATTGACCTCAATGAGGTCGGTGAAGCGGTTTCTCGACGCGAACTCCTCGAGGTAGATCGCCGCCGCGACACCGATCGGAAATGACAGCGCCAGCGTGACGGCGAGCGTGAACAGCGAGCCCAGCACCGCGCCCCAGACGCCGGCCTGCTCCGGCTCGCGCGAATCGCCGGTCGTGAAGAACACGCGGTTGAAGCGCAGCTCGAGACGCCCTGCGGAATCGAGGGCGTCGATCCAGGCGAGCTGCTGGTCGGTGATGCTGCGGTCGGATTCCGGCAGTGCCCTGTCGACTTTTCCCTTCAGGACCAGGTCGACCTCGTCCGAAGCCAGCACCCACAGCGTCGCCCGCGAGCCGATCAGTTCCGGGGTGGCCATGACCCGTTCGCGCAGCTCGACGGCCGCGGCATCGCTGAGCAGGGCATAGAGCTGCCTGAGGTTGCGGCGCCCCTCCACCTCGGGGAACTGCGCGCGTATCGCCGCCTTCACGACCGCCATGTAGTCTGCGGTCCGAAGGTCCTGCGGCAGGCGCGTGCCCGCCGGATCGATCAGCTCGGCGGAATACTCGAAGTCGAGCTGCAGGTAGGACTGCCGGAACACGCCGTAACCCGTGCCGATGATCGACGAGAACACGAACACCACGAACAGCACGCCGGTCGCCACCGCGGCCGCGCCGTAGAAACGGAACCGCCGCTCCGCGGCGTAGCGCCGCTTCAGGCCCGCCTGCACGCGTGCCCGCGTACGGGCCGCGGCCGTCTCCCTCGTGGCGTCACTCATACTGTTCCCGGTACCGCCGCACGACGTGCAGCGCGATGATGTTGAGCAGCAGCGTCACGACGAACAGCATCAGGCCGAGCGCGAACGCCGCCAGCGTCTTCGGACTGTCGAACTCCTGGTCCCCGACCAGCAGGGTCACGATCTGCACCGTGACCGTGGTGACCGCCTCAAAGGGATTCGCCGTCAGCCTCGCCGTCAGGCCGGCGGCCATGACCACGATCATGGTCTCGCCGATGGCGCGCGAGACCGCCAGCAGCACGCCGCCGACGATGCCCGGCAGCGCGGCCGGCAGCACCACGCGCCGGATCGTCTCCGACCGCGTCGCGCCGAGCCCGGAGGAACCGGCGCGCAGGGACTGCGGCACGGCCGTGATCATGTCGGCCGCGAGCGACGACACGAACGGGATGATCATGATCCCCATCACCAGTCCCGCCGCGAGGGCACTCTCGGAGGCGATGTCGAGCCCGAGCCGCGCCCCGTACTCGCGAAGCAGCGGGCTCACGATCAGCGCCGCGAAGAAGCCATAGACGACGGTCGGAATGCCGGCGAGCACCTCGAGAGCCGGCTTGGCGAGCGCCCGGAAGCGACGATCCGCGTATTCGGCGAGGTAGATCGCCGAGAACAGGCCGATCGGCACGGCGATGCTCATGGCGATCGCCGAGATCAGCAGCGTGCCGGCGAACAGCGGCACGGCGCCGAAGGCCCCTGAAGAGCCGACCTGGTCGTCGCGGATGGCCATCTGCGGGCTCCAGTCCAGCCCGAACAGGAACGAGTGCAGCGGCACCAGCTGGAAGAAGCGCAGCGCCTCGTACAGCACGGACAGCACGATGCCGATGGTCGTCAGGATCGCGATGGTCGAACAGGCCACGAGGCCGATGCGGACCAGCTTTTCGACCCGGTTGCGCGCGCGCAGCGCCGGTGAGATCCGTCGCCAGACAAGCCCGCCGCCGAACAGGGCCGCGCACAATGCGAGCAGCGCCGCGGCCAGCCGGCTGGTGTCGTCGAGTCGCTGCCAGTGCGCCGCCGCGGCGCGGACCTCCGGCGGCGCACGGCTCGCGGGCACATTGCCGGCCACGACATTCATGATGTCGTTCAGCACCAGCGACCGCCGGCTCTCGTCCAGACCGGCGGTGGCCGACGGCATGGCATCGAGCACCAGCTCCGTGATCACCCGCGTGTCGTAGAGGTTCCAGAGGAGCAGCACCGCGAGCGCCGGCAGGGCGCACCAGAGCGCCGTCAGCAGCCCGTAGTAGCCGGGCAGCGAGTGCAGGTGCCGCACCTGCCGCGGCCCGCCGACCACGGAGACCGAACGCGCGCGGCCGAGCCAGTAGGCGCCGCAGCTCAGCAGTCCGAGCAGCAGAATCACTGTCGATGTGTTGATCACGACCCGCCGGCCCCGCCGTCGCCATCCCCTTGCCGAGGCCGCCCGTTATACGGAGCGTGCGTTACACATTTGTTGCAGTCCCGCGCGCATGACCGCCGGCTTGCGGAACCCGGGTCGGCGCGACAACGGCCCCGGTACCCGGATCGCTTGATGCGCTGCGGTGATGCCCGTATAAAGGGCGCGCCTCTCGGTCTGCACGGATTGTTTTGTTCGCAGGGGAACCCGCCGCCGATGTCCGCGACGCTCGACCTCACCCAGGAGCTGATCCGCCGCCCGTCGGTGAGCCCCGAGGACGGTGGCTGCCAGGAACTGATGATCGCGCGGCTGGAGGCGGCAGGGTTCAGCATCGAGCGACTCAGGTACGGCAACGTCGAGAACTTCTGGGCACGCCGCGGCAGTGATGATGGCCCCGTGCTGTGCCTGGCGGGCCACACCGACGTGGTGCCGACCGGTCCCCTCGAGGAATGGCAGACGGATCCCTTCGAGCCCGTGGTCCGCGACGGGCTGCTGTTCGGCCGCGGCGCAGCGGACATGAAGAGCGGGCTCGCCGCCATGGTCACCGCGACCGAAGCCTTCGTGCGCCGCCACCCGGATCATCGCGGCGCGATCGCCTGGCTCATCACCAGCGACGAGGAAGGACCGTCGGTCGATGGCACGCGGCGCGTGGTCGAGCATCTCAAGGCGCGCCGCGAGCGCATCGACTGGTGCCTCGTCGGCGAGCCTTCGAGCGAGCAGGAATTTGGCGACACCGTCAAGATCGGCCGCCGCGGCTCGCTGAGCGGCCGCCTCACCGTGCATGGCATCCAGGGCCACGTCGCCTACCCGCAGCTCGCCGACAACCCCGTGCACCGCTTCGCGCCCGCGCTCGCCGAGCTCGTGAGTCGTACCTGGGACCAGGGCAATGAGCACTTCGAACCGACCACGTTCCAGATCTCGAACCTGAGCGCGGGCACCGGGGCGCCGAACGTGATACCGGGCGAACTGAAGGCCCGCTTCAACCTGCGCTGGTCGCCCGTGCAGACCCTCGAGGGTCTCAAGCAGACGATCACCGGCATTCTCGACCGGCACAAGGTGCGTTACTCGCTCGAATGGTTCCTGTCCGGCGAGCCGTTCTACACGCCGCCCGGCGCGCTGTCCGGGGCGGTCGTGGATGCCGTGCGGGCCGTGACGGGCCGTGCGCCCGTGTTGTCGACGGGCGGCGGAACGTCCGATGGGCGCTTCATCGCACCGATGGGTGCGCAGGTCGTGGAACTCGGCGTCGTGAACCGCACCATTCACAAGGTCAACGAGTTCGTGCGGGTCGAGGACATCGACCGGCTGCAGCAGTGCTACCTCGGCGTCATGGAGCGCCTGCTCGCGAAGTAGCCCGCGGCCCGCAGCGCACGCCGCGACGGCCGGCCCCGCCTGCTGCGGCAGGATCAGCCGCGAGCCGCGGCGCGCAGGTTGTTCCAGAGGCCGAAGCCACCCACGGCCACGGCGAAGATCAGCACCCAGGCCGGCATCGACAGCCCGAGCAGCGTCCAGTCGATCTTCTGGCACTCCCCGCCGGCGCGGAACACCTTCAGCACCACCTCGTAGAGCGGAAAGACGTCCAGCATGAAGTCGAGGTCGGCACCACAGGCCGGTACCGCACCCGGCGGCTGCAGCTGCACCCAGACGTGGCGACCTGCCGTCGTCGCGAGTGCTCCGGCCGTGAGCCCGATCAGGACCGCGTGCAGGCGCGCCATCCCGCGCCCGCCATCCAGCAGCAGCGCCACCAGGAAGGCGGCTCCTGTGGCGGCGAGCACCATGCGCTGGAAGATGCACAGGTGGCAGGGTACGAATCCCAGGCCGTACTGCGCATAGAAGGCGTACGCCAGCGCCACCGCGCAGGCGGCCAGGCCCGCGGCATTACCCTGGCGCCGAGTCAGCATCGACAGGATTTCCGCCACACGTCGAGCCTCGACATCAGGCGCCGCCGCGCCGCCCGGTCACGGCCTTGATCTGCCGCTCGGCCTCCCCCAGTGAGGTGTGGCGGATGTCCTTGCCGTGCACC
>CAYWMY010000221.1:0-5185 GCA_964459405.1 uncultured Steroidobacteraceae bacterium
TCAAGGACTTCTTCGGCAAGGAGCCGCGCAAGGACGTGAACCCCGACGAGGCCGTGGCGATCGGCGCGGCGGTGCAGGGTGGCGTGCTGGCCGGCGAGGTCAAGGATGTGCTGCTGCTGGACGTCACGCCGCTGTCGCTCGGCATCGAGACGCTGGGCGGCGTGATGACCAAGCTGATCGAGAAGAACACCACGATTCCGACCAAGGCGACGCAGGTGTTCTCGACGGCCGACGACAACCAGACCGCGGTCACCATCCACGTGCTGCAGGGCGAACGCGACCGCGCGGGCGACAACAAGTCGCTCGGCAGATTCGACCTGTCGGATATCCCGCCGGCGCCGCGCGGCATGCCGCAGGTCGAGGTGACCTTCGACATCGACGCGAACGGCATCCTGCACGTCTCGGCAAAGGACAAGGCCACGGGCAAGGAGCAGAAGATCGTCATCAAGGCCTCCTCGGGCCTCACGGAGGACGAGATCAAGCGCATGGTCCGTGATGCCGAGGCCCACGCGGAGGAGGACAAGCGCTTCCGCGAACTGGTCGACGTGCGCAACAAGGGCGACGCGGTCCTGCACGCCGTCGAGAAGGCGCTCAGCGATCTCGGCGACAAGGTGAGCGGCGACGACCGCGCGAAGGTCGAGGCCGCGATCAGTGACCTGAAGAGCGTCGTCAAGGGCGACGACAAGGCCGCGATCGAACGCAAGACACAGGCGCTGGAGCAGGCCTCGGCTGCCGTCATGCAGCAGATCTACAGTGCCCAGGCCGCCGGGGCCCAGCCCGGAGCCGCGGGCTCGGAGACGGGTGGCGAGGCTGGCCGGGACGACGTGCTCGACGCCGAGTTCGAGGAAGTGAAGGACAAGGACCGCCGGGACTGATCCCGGGCGGGTCTGACGAGTCTGGGCTCACGGGGCCGCCGGCGGGAACCGACCCGCTGGCGGTCCATGCGTCAGGGGCAGCATGTCGAAGCGCGATTATTACCAGGTGCTGGGCGTCCCGCGGAACGCGAGCGACGAGGATCTGAAGAAAGCCTATCGCCGTCTGGCGATGAAGTTCCACCCGGACCGGAACCCCAACGACAAGGAGGCCGAGGAGAAGTTCAAGGAGGCCAAGGAGGCCTACGACATTCTCGGCGATGCGCAGAAGCGCGCGGCCTACGACCAGTTCGGCCACGCGGGTCTCGATGCGGCGCGTGGCGCGGGGGCGGGCTTCAACCCCGCCGACGCCTTCGGTGACATCTTCGGCGACGTCTTCGGTGACATCTTCGGCGGCGGCCGCCGCGGCGGCCGCAGTGGCGCGTTCCGCGGCGCGGACCTGCGCTACGAACTGCCGCTGGACCTCGAACAGGCGGTGTTCGGCGCCAGCGTCGAGATCGAAGTGCCGACCGTGGTCGAGTGCGAGGAATGCCACGGCAGCGGCGCCGCGAAGGGTCATGAGCCGAAGACCTGCGAGACCTGCCGGGGTGCCGGGCAGGTGCGGGTCACGCAGGGGCCGTTCACGGTGCAGCAGACCTGTCCGCGCTGCCGCGGGCGCGGCTCGGTCATCACCAGGCCCTGCGGCGCCTGTCAGGGCCAGGGCCGGGTGCGCCGCACCCGCACGCTGTCGGTGAAGGTACCGGCCGGCGTCGACTCGGGCGATCGCATCCGGTTGTCCGGCGAGGGCGAGGCGGGACGCAATGGCGGGCCGCCCGGCGACCTCTACGTCGAAATCGCCGTGCGCGAGCACCCCATCTTCGAGCGTGACGGCGCGCATCTGTCCTGCGAGGTTCCGACCAGTTTCGTCACGGCGGCACTCGGCGGCACCATCGAGGTGCCGACGCTCGATGGCCACGTCAGTCTCAAGGTTCCGCCGGAGACGCAGTCCGGGCGCGTGTTCCGCCTGCGCGACAAGGGCGTGCGGCCGGTCCGCGGTGGCGCCACGGGCGATCTGTTCTGTCGTGTGGTCGTCGAGACGCCCGTGAACCTCACCGACGAGCAGAAAGCGCTGCTGCGGAAATTCGAGGAGTCGCTGACCGGGGACCGCAAGCAGCACAATCCGCGCGAGCGCAGCTGGCTCGAGGGCGTGCGCAAGTTCTTCGAAGACATCGGCAAGTGAGGTCGGGATGGTCAATGTGGCAATTCTCGGCGTGACCGGGCGCATGGGCCGCGCCTCCGTGCGGGCCCTGCGCGAGACCGACGGCGTGGCGCTCTCGGGCGCACTGGCCTCGGAGCGCAGCGCCGCTCTGGGACGGGATGCCGGGGACGTTGCCGAGACGGGCCCGGTCGGCATCGAGGTCGTCGCCGGGCGCGAGCGCGCCCTGGCCGGGGCGGACGTCGCCATCGACTTCACGCTGCCCACGGCGACGGCCGCGAACCTCGAAGCCTGCCTGCGGGCGCGTGTGCCCCTGGTGGTCGGTACCACGGGACTCGACGGGGCCGCGCAGGCGGAGATCCGCAAGGTGTCGCATGAGCTTCCGGTGCTGGTCGCGCCGAACATGAGCCTCGGCATGAACCTGCTGTTCAGCCTCGTGGCGCGCGCCGCTTCGGCGCTGCCGATCAGCTACGACATCGAGATCGTGGAATCGCATCACCGCAACAAGGTCGACGCGCCGTCGGGCAGTGCGCTGCGGCTCGGGGAGGTGGCCGCAGGCGCGCGCAATACGACGCTGCACGAGGCGGGGGTGTATTCGCGGGTCGGCAACACCGGACCGCGTTCCGCGGGCAGCATCGGTTTCGCGGTCGTGCGTGGCGGTGATACGGTCGGGGACCACCGCGTGCTGTTCGCCGCGCCCGGGGAGCAGATCGAGATCGCGCATCGTGCGACGGACCGCATGACCTTCGCCTACGGTGCCGTGGCGGCGGCACGCTGGCTGGTGGGCCGGCCCGCGGGCCTGTACGGCATGGCGGACGTGCTCGGCCTGTCCTGAGGAACCCGCGCCGCAATCCCCGGTGCCGCAGCGCCTCGGCGGGCGGCGTGCCTCTGAGTTCGCCAACGCGCCGGTGCGGCAGCGCCCGCATGGGCTCGCCGGCGGGTGTGAGGAGCAAGCGGAGCAGGATGCGGAGCCCAGCGACGCCCGAGTGAACGAAGGCCATGGATGGCCGCCGTGAGCGTCCCGACGGTGCGCCTCATGCGGGCAGCTGCCGGCCGACGCGCAAGGAGCGCGCCGCATGCGTGCGCTGCCGCACCGGCGCTGGATGGACACCCGGTGAGGTGCTCTAGTAAACTTCCGGTCCGGTCACCGAGACCATCCGGATGCGCATGACAAGCGGGCGGAGTCCAATCCAGGGCTCCTCCCGCTTTGCGTATCTGACACTTCGAGACCGGCTCTTGCCGCGTCCGCGGGAGACATCGACTTGACGACGACGCCTGCTGTGCTGGCTCTGGAGGACGGAACGGTCTTCCGGGGTATTTCCGTTGGCGCGCGCGGCAATACGACCGGCGAAGTCGTGTTCAACACCGCGATGACGGGCTACCAGGAGATCCTCACGGATCCTTCCTATGCGCGGCAGATCGTCACGCTGACCTGCCCGCACATCGGCAACACCGGGGCGACGCCCGAGGATCTGGAGTCCGCGCAGGCCTTTGCCGCTGGACTCGTGATCCGCGACCTGCCGCTGCAGCACTCGAACTGGCGCGCGACCGAGTCGCTGGAGTCGTTTCTCGCGCGAGGCAAGGTCGTCGCGATCGCCGGGATCGACACGCGCCGCCTGACGCGCATCCTGCGCGAGAAGGGCGCGCAGGCCGGCTGCATCATGACGGGCGACGCCATCGATGCCGCCGCCGCGGTGCGTGCGGCACGCAAGTTCCCGGGTCTCAAGGGCATGGACCTGGCCCGGGTCGTGTCGGTACGCGAACCGTATCAGTGGAACGACGGCTCGATCTGGCGTGACGAGACGCGGCTCATGCGTCCCGGGACGCGACTGCATGTGGTCGCCTACGATTTCGGCGTCAAGCGCAACATCCTGCGCCTGCTGGCGGACTACGGTTGCCGCATGACCGTGGTTCCGGCGCAGACACCGGCCGAGGAGGTCCTGGCGCTCAACCCGGATGGCGTGTTCCTGTCGAATGGACCGGGTGATCCGGAACCCTGCGACTACGCCATCGCGGCCATCCGGCGCTTCCTCGAGACCGACGTCCCCGTGTTCGGTATCTGCCTCGGGCACCAGCTGCTGGCGCTGGCGAGCGGGGCGCGGACCGTGAAGATGAAGTTCGGGCACCATGGCGCCAACCATCCGGTGCTCGAGATCGCGTCGGGCCGCGTCATGATCACGAGCCAGAACCACGGCTTCGCGGTCGATGAGTCGACGCTGCCGCCCAACCTGAAGGCCACGCACCGTTCGCTGTTCGATGGATCGCTGCAGGGCGTCGCGCGCACCGACCGCGCGGCCTTCGGCTTTCAGGGTCATCCCGAGGCGAGCCCGGGCCCGCACGACGTGCAGCCGCTGTTCGAACATTTCATCCAGCTCATGGTCCGGCGCCTGCAGGTACTGCTGAGGGGCCGGACCAACGGCAGCCGGACCAGCGGCGCGCGGTCCAACGCTCCGCGGTCCGGTGGTCCGCAGGCTCAAGCCATCGAAGGCTGAGGGCTGCGGACGTGACCGCCTCCTGAGGCCGTCACGGCGCAACCCGATCCGGTGCCCAGTGCGCATCGCGCCGGGCCCGCTCACTGACGAAGGACACGATGCCCAAGCGCACAGACATCAAGAGCATCCTCATCATCGGCGCCGGTCCGATCGTGATCGGTCAGGCGTGCGAGTTCGATTATTCGGGTGCGCAGGCCTGCAAGGCGCTGCGCGAGGAGGGCTACCGCGTCATCCTGGTCAACTCCAACCCGGCCACCATCATGACCGACCCGGAGCTGGCCGACGCCACCTATATCGAGCCGATCACGCCGGAGGTGGTGGCCAAGATCATCGCCAAGGAGCGGCCGGACGCGCTGCTGCCCACCATGGGCGGCCAGACCGCGCTCAACACCGCCCTGTCGCTCCGCCGCATGGGCGTGCTCGAGCGCTACAATGTCGAGATGATCGGCGCCAACGCCGAGGCCATCGACAAGGCCGAGGACCGGGCGCTGTGCCACGAGGCGATGAAGAAGATCGGGCTGGAGACGCCGCGCTCCATGCTCGCCAACGCCACCGAGTGCAAGGAGGCCGACCGCAAGGCGCACGAGGCGCTCCGCGCCTATCTCAGGGCATCCAACCCCGCCGAC
>CAYWMY010000222.1:0-2675 GCA_964459405.1 uncultured Steroidobacteraceae bacterium
GATTTCTGCCAGTCGAGCCGTTCGACGTCCGCGGGAGTCATGTCCGTACCTCGATGCCCAGGGCGCGCAGTTCACGTTTCAGGTCGGGAATCGCGATGGCGCCGGAATGGAACACGCTCGCCGCGAGCGCCCCGTCGACGCGCGCCGTTTGGAACACGTCGCTGAAGTGCCGCACCGCGCCGGCACCGCCCGATGCGATCAGCGGCACCTGGCAGACGGCGCGCACAGCCGTGAGCTGCATGAGGTCATAGCCCTGACGCACGCCATCCACGTTCATGCAGTTCAGCACGACTTCGCCTGCGCCGCGCGACTGCACTTCGGCGACCCAGTCCAGCGTGCGGCGCCGGGTGTCCCGCGCGCGGTCCGGGTCGCCGGTGTACTGGTGCACGTACCAGTCGTCGCCGGACCCGTGGCTGTCGATGCCGACCACGACGCATTGGGCACCGAAACGCCGCGCCAGCGCATCGATGAGTGGCGGGTTCTCCAGCGCGGGTGAATTGACCGAGATCTTCTCGGCACCAGCCGCCAGAACGGCCTCGGCTTCCTCGACGCTGCGGATGCCACCGGCGACGCAGAACGGGATATCGAGCACGCGGGCCACGCGGCTGACCCAGCCGCGATCCACGGAGCGACCCTGCGGGCTGGCGGTGATGTCGCAGAAGACCAGTTCGTCGGCACCTTCGTCACGGTAGCGCGTGGCGAGTTCGAGGATATCGCCGACCACGCGATGATCACGGAAGCGCACGCCCTTGACGACCTGGCCGTCGCGCACGTCGAGGCAGGGAATTATGCGTCGGGCAAGAATGGCTGCAATTCCTCCGGAGTCATGCGGCCCTCCAGCAGGGCCTTGCCGCTGACAGTCGCCGCGACACCGATACCGGCGAGCGCGTGCAGGTCCTGTGCGTCGCGCACGCCGCCCGATGCCTGCCAGGCGATTCCGGGAAAGCGGCTCACCGCCTCGGCGTACAGCCCGAGATTGGGTCCCGTCAGTGCGCCGTCGCGACCGACGTCCGTGCACAGCACGTGCCGCAGGCCCGCGGGCAGGAAGCGCTCCACGGCGCTCCAGAGATCCAGCGTGCTGAGTTCGCGCCAGCCATGCGTCGCGACGAATGGCGTGCCTTGCGCGTCGAGACGCACGTCGAGCGCGAGCACGATGCGCTCGGCGCCGAACTGCGCCAGCCAGCCGGCGACGCGGGCCGGATCGGTGACGGCGATGCTGCCGACGACGGCACGTTGCACGCCGGCGTCGAACAGGTTCCTGAGCGCCTCATCGCTGCGCAGGCCGCCGCCGGCCTGCACGGCGAGGCGGCCCGAGGTGAGCTGCCAGATGATGTCGAGGTTCGGCTGTGTGCCGTCGCGCGCGCCATCCAGATCGACGACGTGCAGGCGCCGTGCGCCGCAGCCGGCGTAGCGCACGTAGAGATCCGCAGGCGTGACGTCGTAGCGCGTCTCGGCACTGAAGTCGCCGTGCAGCAGGCGTACCACACGGCCGTCCCTGAGATCGATCGCGGGAATGAGTTCCATCAGCTCAGGTCCAGGAAGTTGGCGAGGATCCGCGCGCCGGTCTGCGCCGAACGCTCCGGGTGGAACTGGGTGCCATGGAAATTGCCGTGGCTCACGATGGCGGTGAAGTCGGTGCCGTAATCAGCCGTCGCCACAGTCTCCGGCCCCACGGGCAGCGCGTAGCTGTGCACGAAGTAGGCGTAATCCCCGTCGTGGATGCCCGAGAGCAGCGGCGAGGGCCGCCGTGCCCGCAGCTGGTTCCAGCCCATGTGCGGCACGGGTCGCTCGGGATGCGCGGCGAAACGGCGTGCCACGCCCGGCAGGATGCCGAGGCAGCGTGCATCGCCTTCCTCACTGCGCTCGTACAGCAACTGCATGCCGAGACAGATGCCGAGCACCGGCTGCCGCAGGGCAGGGATCCGGCGTGTCAGGCCCAGCGAGTCGAGTCGTGCCATGGCATCGACAGCCGCGCCGACGCCCGGCAGGATGACGTGCGTTGCGCGCTCGATGCGCGCCGGATCGGACGAGAGCTGCGGGCGGCAGCCGAGCCGTTCCAGCGCGAACTCCAGCGACGCGATGTTGGCGCCGCCGCTCGCGATGATGACGACGTCGGTCACAGGACCCCCTTGCTGCTCGGCAGCTCGCGTCCCTCGATGCGGAACGCCTGCCGCAGCGCGCGGCCGACACCCTTGAAGCAGGCCTCGACCATGTGGTGCGTGTTGTCGCCGGTCACCGTGATGTGCAGCGCGGCACCGAGTGCATCCGCCAGCGAGTGGAAGAAGTGCGGTACGAGTTCGGTCGGCAGGCCGCCGACGTGGTCGCGACCGAACGTGCCCTCGAAGCGGAACAGCGCGCGACCCGACAGGTCGAGCGCGATCTTCGCCTGGGCCTCGTCCATGGGCAGCAGGAAGCCGTAGCGGGCGATGCCGATCTTGTCACCGAGCGCCTGGCGCAGCGCCTGGCCGAGCGCCAGCGCACAGTCCTCGACCGTGTGGTGCTCGTCGACGTGCAGGTCGCCACGACACAAGAGCGCGAGCGAGAACCCGCCATGGCGCGCGATCTGCTCCAGCATGTGATCGAAGAACCCGATGCCGGTCGCGACCTGGATCGGTGACTCACGATCCAGGTTCACGGTGACCGAGATGTCGGTCTCCTTCGTACGCCGCTCGATA
>CAYWMY010000222.1:2685-5183 GCA_964459405.1 uncultured Steroidobacteraceae bacterium
AGGTCCCGTCCGGATCGCCCGCGCGGAAGCGCAGCGCGCGACAGCCGAGATTCGCGGCGAGTTGCACGTCCGTGTCGCGGTCACCGATCACGATGGAGGCCCCGCGATCGACATTGCGGCCGGCAAGGTACCGCTCGACGAGCAGGGGCCTCGGCTTGCGGCACTCGCAGGCGTCGGCTGGCCGGTGCGGGCAGATCAGCACGGCGTCGAAATGGATGCCCTGGGACTCGAGAACGTGCAGGAGCAGCCGCTGGGGCCCGTCGAAGCTCTGCTGCGGAAAGCTGTCAGTGCCGAGCCCGTCCTGGTTCGTGACCATGACGAACCGGTAGCCGGCCTCGCGGAGGCTGAGCAGCGCCGGCACCACGCCCGGCAGCAGCCGCAGCTTTTCGTAGCTGTCGATCTGCTCGTCCGGCGGTTCTTCGATGAGCGTGCCGTCGCGGTCGATGAAAAGGATCTTCTCGGGCGCCGTCATGTCGCCTCCAGCGCGGCGAGCAGCCGGTCGTTCTGTTGCGGGCTGCCGATGGTCACGCGCATGCAGTCGCCGAGACCCGGCTGCCGGCGGACATCGCGGACCAGCAGACCCGCCCGGATGCCGCGCTCCAGGAACTGCTGCGGATCGTGGCACCCGACCAGCAGAAAATTGGCGTCACTCGGCCAGACGCGGCGCACCAGCGGTGAGCGCGGCAGTGCCGCGCGCATGCGTTCGCGCTCGATGACGAGCGCGGCGACGCGCTGCGCGGTCGTCGCGAGCCGCGCCATGTCGAGCGCCTGCTGTGCTGCCTCGATGCAGGGCTCGGCGAGGGCGTAGGGGGGCAGCAGACGTTTCAACAGTTCGATGACGGCCGGGTCTGCGAGAGCCGCGCCGCAGCGTGCGCCGGCCAGCGCATGCGCCTTGGACAGCGTGCGCAGCACGACGAGGTGCGGATGCTGCGACAGCGACGCGGCGAGGCTGTTTCGTGCGGCGAACTCGATGTAGGCCTCATCGACGACCACCAGGGCGCGCCCGGCCAGCGCGGCGATGACGCGTTCCACGGCGGCCGCATCCAGCAGGTTGCCCGTCGGATTGTTGGGCGAGCAAAGGAAGACGATCTTGACGCGGTCGGCCGCGGCGTCGATGACGCGCGGCGCGTCGAGCGCGAAATCACGACCGGCCTCGAGCGGGCATTCGACGACGCGCGCGCCCTGGATCTGCGCCGCGACCTTGTACATGCCGAACGTCGGCGGACAGGTCAGCACGGCATCCTCGCCCGCGCGGCAGAACGCGCGCACCAGCAGGTCGATGACTTCGTCGCTGCCACGGCCGAGGATCAGGCGATCCGGTGCCACACCGTAATGCGCGGCCAGCGCATCGGACAGTGCCTGGGGATACGGTTCGGGGTAGCGATTCAGGCCGGCCGCGGTGGTGTCCCCGGCGGGACGCCACGGGTTCTCATTCGCGTGCAGGCGTTCGAGGCCGGGATCCCAGCGGGCGTGGCTGTAAGGCTCCAGTGCCAGCAGCTCCGGCCGTGCGAGTGACAGCACCGTGCTCATGATCGCGGTCGTCCAAGTGCCTGCAGTCGCAGCGCCACGGCATTCGCATGCCCCTCGAGACCCTCCAGCATTGCGAGCGTCTGCGCGACGGGACCGAGGTCCGCGAGTCCCTCGGGCGTGAGTTCCTGCACGGTCATGCGCCGCATGAAATCCGGCAGCGACAGGCCGCTGAAGGCGCGCGCGTAGCCGTAGGTCGGCAGCACGTGGTTGGTGCCGCTGCAGTAGTCGCCCATGGACTCGGGCGTCCAGCTGCCGAGGAACACGGATCCGGCATTGCGCACCTGCGCCAGCCACTGGCGCGGCGCCTCGGTCTCGATGATCAGGTGCTCCGGCGCGTAGTGGTTCGACAGCTCGAGGGCCGTTTCGAGCGTATCGACGACGATCAGCCGGCAGGCCGCCAGCGCACGACGCACGATGGCGGCCCGGGTCAGCCGGCCCAGCTGCCGTTCCATGGCGGCCTGCAC
Source organism: uncultured Steroidobacteraceae bacterium (assembly GCA_964459405.1). GTDB lineage: Bacteria > Pseudomonadota > Gammaproteobacteria > Steroidobacterales > Steroidobacteraceae > CAYWMY01. Next base: position 4,680 of record CAYWMY010000222.1, read on the forward strand.
GGCGACGGCCAGCGGACGCGAGGTCGTCACGAGCAGCGACTGCGCATCGGCGCTGTGCTCGGCCTGCGCCAGCAGGTCCGAGGCGACGAACTCCGGGTTGGCGTGTGCGTCGGCGATGACCAGCACCTCGGACGGCCCGGCCGGCATGTCGTACGCGGCCCCGTCCGGCTCCACCGCGACCAGCTGCTTCGCGGCCGTGACCCAGGCGTTGCCGGGTCCGAAGATCTTATCGACCTTGGGCACGCTGGCCGTGCCGAAAGCCATCGCGGCGATGGCCTGTGCACCGCCGACCTTGAACACGTGCGTGACACCGCAGGCCTCCGCGGCATACACCACGGCGGGGTCGGCGCGGCCATCGGGGCGCGGCGGCGTACACAGCACGCGCACGGGACAGCCCGCGATCGCGGCCGGGACGCCGATCATGATCGCGGTGGATGGCAGGGGGGCCGTGCCCGCGGGCACGTACATGCCGATCGCGCCGATCGGAACCTCGATGCGCTCGCA
>CAYWMY010000223.1:0-5173 GCA_964459405.1 uncultured Steroidobacteraceae bacterium
TGCGCCCAGCGCACGCTCGTACTGCGCCGCCATGCCGATGTGGCCGCTTCGCGCCGCCATGCCCTCGAGCAGCCGGTGCAGCGGATCCCACCACGTGAACACCGTGGCGCCGATCGCGAACGTGACGAGCAGGGAGCCGAGCGCAGGACCGAACTCGGGCACGAGACTGATGGCCATGGCGTCGCTGCCCGGCGTGATCGCCACGGCGACCTGCGAGATCAGCTGGTCGGCAACGAACGGGAACAGTCCGAGACCGATGCCGACCAGCGCGAGTGCGAGCGGCGGCCCCACGAGCGACGGGCCGACCTCGTGCGCGGCCAGGGTGACGTTGATGCCGGGATGGCGCCAGAAGACGCGGATGGCGGCCACGCCGGCGACCGCGACGGCGATGGCGCCGAAGACCGTGTTGGCCGCCTTCGCGAACGCGAACACGTCACCCGCGGACTTGGCCTCGAAGATCGCGTCCTTCACGACGTAGCCGAAGGACAGCGGCATGCCGGCCATCGACATGCCCGCGAGCAGCGCCGCGGCTGCGGTCCAGGGCATGGCGCGACGCAGGTTGCCGAGGCGGTCGATCACGCGCGTGCCGGTGCCGTGGTCGATGTTGCCGGCCACGAAGAAGAGCGGCGCCTTGTACAGCGCATGTGCGAGCAGCAGCGCTCCTACCGCCACCGAGGCGCCGTCGCCTTGCAGTCCGACGAGCGTCACGAGCGTGCCCAGCGTGGCAACGGTCGACCAGGCGAGGATGCGCTTCAGGTCGCGGTCGCGCAGCGCCAGCACCATGCCCCATGCGGCAGTGATCGACCCCGCGCCCTTGAGTGTCCACTGCCACAGTTCCCAGTGGCCGAAACCCGGGTCGAGCCGCGCGAGCAGGTAGACGCCGAGCTTGACCATGGTCGCCGAATGCAGATACGCGGACACCGGCGTGGGTGCGGCCATCGCATTCGGCAGCCAGAAATGGAACGGGAACTGCGCGCTCTTGGTGAACGCGCCGGCCAGGATCAGCAGCAGCGCCGCGGTCAGCGTCGGCGTCGGGGGGGTTCCGGGCAGCGCAGCGACGATGGCGCTGATCGAGGCCGTGCCCATCGCCTGTGCGAGCAGGATGGCGCCCGTGAGCAGCGCGAGGCCGCCCGATCCGGTCACGAGCAGCGCCTGCTGCGCGGAGCGGCGGCTGTCGGGCTGCTCGTGATTGAAGCCGACCAGCAGGAACGACAGCACACTGGTCAGTTCCCAGAACAGGAACAGCAGGATCAGGTGATCGGCCGTCACGCAGCCGACCATCGCCACCATGAACAGGGAGAGCAGCAGGAAGAGCGAGGGCTGGCGCGGGTGGCCGGCGAAATAGCCGCCTGCGTAGACGAACACTGCCGTGCCGATGCCCGCGACCATGAGCAGCATGAGCGCCGAGAGCCCGTCGATGCGGAACGCGAGGTCGAGACCGAGCGCCGGCACCCAGGCGAGGCTCCAGGCCACCGGCAGATCGTGTGTTGCGAGCAGCCACACGGCGCCTGCGAGCACGCCGAGCGGCAGTGCGACCCAGGCCGAGCGCGCCGGCAGGCTCATCGCAGGGGCCTCGTGAGTGGCGGTTGCGGGTGACATGGCGTCAGGCGACGGGGCGGCGGATCAGGCTGACGACGAGCGTGATGAGCGTCAGCGGCACGACGAAACCCAGCATCGCAGTGGAGAACGGGCGCAGCGCGTCGTGCTGGTTCGCCGCGAGGATCAGATAGGTCATGTAGACCAGGTAATAGCCGAGGAAAACCGCACCTTCCCAGCGCGCGATCTCGCGGCCCGACAGGAACACGGGAAGACAGGCGAGCGCGACCGCCAGCATGACCCAGATGTCGAAGCTCAGCAATGACGGCGCGATCCCGAGCCCGGCACCGCCGGAGGCGAGACCCGCGATGCCGAGACAACCGAGGATGTTGAAGGTGTTGCTGCCGACCACGTTGCCCACGGCGATGTCCCGCTCGCCGCGCAGCGCCGCCGTGATCGAGGTCGCCACCTCGGGCAGCGAGGTGCCGCCCGCGACGATGGTCAGGCCGATCACGAGATCCGAGACTCCGAGCCTCTGCGCGAAGACCACCGAGGCGGTGACCAGCCAATCGGAGCCCAGCACGAGCAGCGCGAGGCCGGCGATGACGAGCCCGGTCTGTACGGCGGTCCCGGTCGGTCCGGCTTGCGTCGCGTCTCCGGGCGGTGTGTCCGCGAAGGCGGCTGCCGCTGCGTTCTCGCGCCGCGCCTGGCGCACGAGGAACCCCGTGTAGGCGACGAGCAGGCCGCACAGCAGGATCGCGTCGGACGGTCCGATCCGGCCGTCGAGCCCGAGCGCCAGCAGCAGCAGCGAGGCGCCGATCATGATCGGCACCTCCTGGCGAATCACCTGCGCGTGGACCGCGAGCGGAATGATCAGGGCGCTCGCGCCGAGGATGAACAGCACGTTGAAGATATTGCTGCCGACGACGTTGCCGGCCGCGATATCCGTGCGGTCGTCCAGCACGGCGCCTACGGAGACGGCCACCTCCGGCGCGCTGGTGCCGAAGGCCACGACCGTCAGTCCCACGACCAGTGGCGAGATCCCGAAGAACAGTGCCAGCCGGCTCGCGCCCCGCACCAGCACACTGGCGCCCGCCACCAGCGCCGCGAGGCCCGCGATGAACATCAGCACATGGACCAATATGCGCCTCCGGGCGGATCGGGCGGTGCGCCCGGTCGAAGCATGCCTGTGGAGTGCCCTCGCGGTCGAATGGTTCCCGACCTTGCGGGTCGGTCGTGTGGCGGCGGCGTATCGGTGCTGTCTGCGCGGCCTGCCGAGCCGCTGCCGCGATCGTCGGCGCGGCATCCCCGGCGAATGGGTTCCAGCGGCAACGCGCCGCTTCACCGCTGGGGCTGCGGCAGTCTCCCGGGGGCGGCGCCGAACATGCGGCGATAGGCGAGCGGCGTCAGCCCGACCCGGCGCTTGAACAGGCGACGGAAGAACGAGGCGTCGTCGTAGCCGACCTCGGCGCTGATCTCGTCCACAGCCGTGCGCGTGGTCTCGAGCAGTTCCTTGGCGGCCTCGATGCGCAGGTTCTGCAGGTAGTCGATCATGGGCAGGCCGGTGGCGGCCTTGAAGCGTCGCTTGAGCGTGCGTTCCGGGATGCCGGCGTGATCGACGGCGCGGCCGAGCGCATCATCGTCACGAAAACGCTCCTTGAGCCAGGTTTCCGTGCGGCGCACCACGGCATCACCATGCGGCAGCGGCCGCACCAGCGGCGTGTAGGGCAGTTCACCCTCGTCGTGCCACTTCAGCAGATAGACCTTGGCGATGCGCCGCGCCTCCTCCGGGCTCGCATGGCGCGCGATGATGTGCAGCGCGAGGTCGTGCCACGAGGTCGTGCCGCCCGCGGTCACGATGCGGCCCGCGGGATCGGCGTACACGAGGCTCGGCGCGGGATCGAAGCGCACTCGGGGAAAGCGGGTCCGGAACAGGTCCTGGTAGCCCCAGTGCGAGGTCGCGGGGCAGCCGTCGAGCAGGCCCGTTTCAGCGAGCAGGATTGCGCCGGAGCAGGCGGAATAGATGGCGGCGCCGCGGGCGTGGCAGCGCCGGATCCACTCCAGCAGCGACGGATAGCGGCCCGCCAGCGTTTCGTCGGGTCCGAGCCAGAGTTCCGGCAGGATCAGGATGGGCGCCTGCGGATCTTCGGCGACCGCACAGTCGGGGTTGACCGGGATGCGGTTGGCACAGGCGAAAGGCCTGCCGTCCGGAGAGACGATGCGCACGCGAAAGCAGCTCCGGGCTTCCGCTGATCGCAGCAGCACCGGCCAGACCTGACCCGCGGCCGAGAGCACGTCGAGCATGCCGTACAGCGCCGAGCCGGCCGTCTCGCGGACCGACACGATCAGCACCTCCGCCGGTGGTGGCGGTTCACGCTGCGTCGTCATGTGTGAAAGTCTGGCACGAAAAGCGCGTTTGTGACCTGCCCGCATCTCATGCGCCGGGCACACCGGTACTAGTCTGCTCCCCAGGCGCCCACGCACGGTGGCGCCACGACACCGCAAGGAGACCGATCATGAATACCGCAACCAACGATCCACGGCTGGTCGACACGATGAGCCCGGACGGCGCCGAAAGGGGACAGACCATGGCCGCCGCAACCCATCGGCTGAACGGCGTGGACCTGCAGACACTCATGAACACCGTTAACGCGATCAAGGACGATCCCGGACTCGGAGCCTGCCGCTTCCGCGCGCGTAACGCCTGGCTCGGCGGCAATCACAACCGCAGCACAGTCACGGGCTTCCATGGCGCGCGGCAGGAGATCGCCCACGCGCAGACCTTCACGATGGATGCCGACGAGCCCGCGATCCTCGCCGGCAACGACGAGGGCGCGAATCCCGTCGAACACCTGCTGCACGCGCTGGCATCCTGCCTGACGACCAGCATGGTGGCGCATGCGGCGGTGCGCGGCATCGAGATCGACGAGCTCGAGTCCGAGCTCGAGGGCGACATCGATCTGCGCGGCTTCCTCGGCCTGGCGGCGGAGGTGCCGAAGGGCTACACCAGCATCCGCGCGAAGTTCCGCGTGCGCACGAGACCTGAGAACGTCGCGCGGTTGATGGAACTGGCCCGCTTCTCGCCAGTGTTCAACACGATCTCGAAGGGCGCGGACGTCCAGGTCGACGTCGCCCTGAAGTGACACGCGCGGCACCGGCGGCAGTCACCCTGGCGCGCAGCAGCTCCACGAGCCGCTGCGTGCCAGGCCCGGCCGCCTCGCGGTCCGCGTAGATCAGATACAGCATCGCGAACCGTTCCTCGGCCCCGCGCAGCGCGAGCGGCACGAGCGCACCCGATTGCAGCTCCGTCTGGATCCGGTCCTCCGGCAGCCACGAGAAGCCGCGACCCGCATGCTCGAGGGGCGCATGCAGCGAGGAGGGCTCCATCGTCTATGCTCCGGAGGCAGCCGACACTCCGCAGGGAAGCCAGTCACCACCTTGACGCGACTGCGCAGCGGCCTGCGGTAAATGCGGATGCCCTGGCTGTTGCTCCCATGCGGTGTGCTGGCGCATGGTACGCAGAATGACGGTGCGCAGAGATGCCGCATGCTTGGGCGAGATCCTTGACGCCGTGCTTCCGGCCTCCACCCAATTGTGAGGACCCCGACCATGACGAAGAAGCTCACCACCAATGCCG
>CAYWMY010000224.1:0-5140 GCA_964459405.1 uncultured Steroidobacteraceae bacterium
TCGCCGCCGGTATACTGATGCATGTGGTGGTCGTCGTGCGGGAGCCATGAGCAGGATCTGTGTACTCGGCGGTTCGGGCTTCATCGGCTCGGCACTGTGCGCGGCGCTGGCGAGGGATGGACACACGGTGACCGTGCTGACGCGCCGCGCGGCCCGCGCCCGCCATCTCGGCGTGCTGCCGGGCGTCCGCGTCGTCGAGGGCAACCCGCACCACCCCCCCACGCTGGTCGCCGCGCTGGAAGGAGTCGAGGTGCTGGTCAATCTGGTCGGCATCCTCAATGAATCGGGTCGCGACGGCAGCGGCTTCCGGCGCGCGCACACCGGACTCGCTGCCGCGGCAGTCGATGCCTGCCGCGTGGCGGGCGTCGAGCGCCTGCTGCACATGAGCTCGCTCGGCGCGGATGTCGATCGCGGCCCGAGCCACTATCTGCAAAGCAAGGGTGCCGCCGAACAGCTGATCCGCAACGACGGCAGCGGCCTGCGCTGGACCATCTTCCGGCCGTCCGTGGTATTCGGCGCCGGCGATTCGTTCACGAATCGCTTCGCGGCGCTGCTACGCCTGCTGCCGGTGCTGCCGCTCGCGCGTCCCGAGGCCCGCTTCGCGCCGGTGTGGGTCGGCGATGTCGTCGCGGCCTTCCGGCACGCGCTCAGCGACAACGCGACGGCGGGTGAGATCTTCGAGCTCTGCGGCCCGCAGGTCATGAGCTTCCGCGAGGTCGTGAGCTTCGTACGTGACGTACTGGACCTGCGGCGGCTCATCGTCGGGCTGCCGGACCCGCTGGCGCGCCTGCAGGCCATGCTCATGGATTTCGTGCCCGGCAAACCGTTCTCGACGGACAACTACCTGTCCCTGACCGTCGACAGTGTCTGCACGTCGAACGGGTTCGCGAGACTGGGCCTCACGCCCCATTCGCTCGAGTTGATCGCGCCCGCGTACCTGACCGGAACACGCAACCGCAGCACCCGATACACGCACTGGCGCCAGCGCGCCGGCCGCTGAATCAGCCGGCGGGTTCGGCCGCACAGATCGCGGCGCGGCGCGCTCCCGGCTCGAGGCGCGCGAGGCGACGCGCCTCGTCGTAGAACGCCGGCAGGTCGCGGCCCAGATCCGCAAGCCGCTGTTCCAGTCCGGGCAGGCACTGGTGGTATGTCGCGTACGCCGCGAGCCGCGCGTTGTTGAGCACCGGGTCCGCGGCGAACAGATCCGTGCCCGCATCCGCGCCCCACGATCGCCGCAGTTCGGCATAAGCCGCGCGCAGATTCGAGAACTCCGCCTGCCGCGCCGCCTCGCGCTCCGCGGCAGGCAGCTCGCGGGCGTACAGCTGCCGCAGGCGGGTACGCGTTTCGGCCATCAGGTCGGCCACCTGGAAATTGCGGCGCCGCTGCGCCAGGAATGCGGCGAGTTCGCTCTCCGCGGCGTTCGCCTCGAGCCAGCGGCGGACGCCCTCGTACTCCACCACCGTCGCAAAGGCCTCGTTGAACGCGCTGTCACCCGCCACGTAGACGACCTGGTGCGCCAGTTCATGGAAGATCAGGGCCGCGACGTCCAGCTCGCGGTACCGCAGCATGGTGTTGAGCAGCGGATCCTGGAGCCGTCCGAGCGTCGAATACGCGGGTACCGGGCCCACCCAGACATCGTAGCCGCGGCGTGCCAGGCGTGCGGCGTAGCGGCGCGCGCGGGACTCGTCGAAATAGCCGCGGTATGCGACGCAGCCGGCGATCGGAAAGCACCACAGCTTCGGCTCCACCGAGTCGGCGGCGGCCGCGACCACGTTCCAGCTCACGTAACGGCGTCCCACGTCCACGTAGCTGGTGTAACTGCCGTTGTCCGGCAGTTCGAGCACATCGATCGCGAACTGCCGCGCCCGCTGCGCATGCTGCAGCTTCGCCCGCAGCCCGGCCTCCGTGTCTGGAGCGGCGATGACGCGCTCGACCGGCTCGCGGCGCGCCGAGATCCGCATCTGCCCTGCGGCGACGTGCATCAGGTAGCAGCCCGTCAGCGACAGGGTCGCGAAGGCAAGCGGCAGCGCCCTCGCGCCCGCGATCACGGTCCGGAAACGTCCATCGGTTAACATCGACGCATGAAAGTCTATCTCGTTGGTGGCGCGGTCCGCGACGAACTGCTGGGGCTGCCGGTGCACGAGCGGGACTGGGTCGTCGTCGGCGCCACGCCCGAGGACATGATCCGCTCCGGGTACCAGTCGGTCGGCCGGGACTTTCCGGTATTCCTGCACCCGCGCACGCGCGAAGAGCACGCGCTCGCGCGCACCGAGCGCAAGGTCGGCCGCGGTTACCGCGGCTTCGAGGTCCATTGCGCGGCGGACGTGACCCTCGAGGACGACCTGCGGCGCCGCGACCTCACCATCAACGCCATGGCGCGCGATGGCGACGGCACGCTGATCGACCCGTGGGGTGGCGCCGCCGATCTCGAGCGCCGCGTGCTGCGTCACGTCTCCGCGGCGTTCGCCGAAGACCCCGTGCGCATCCTGCGGGTCGCGCGCTTCGCGGCGCGCTTCGCCGAACTGGGCTTCACCGTGGCCGCCGAGACCCTGGAACTCATGCGCCACATGTGCGAGTCGGGCGAGGCGGATGCGCTGGTGCCGGAGCGCGTCTGGCAGGAGACGCACAAGGCGTTGCGTGAGCCGCGCCCGGACGCCTTCCTGGTGACGCTGCGCGAATGCGGCGCGCTGCCGCGCATCTTCCCGGAACTCGATCGCCTGTTCGGCGTACCGCAGCCGGAACGCTGGCATCCGGAGATCGACACGGGCGAGCACCTGCTGCTCGTGATGCGCGCCGCGGCACGCCTCACGGACAACCCGCGCATCCGCTTCGCGGCCATGACGCACGATCTCGGCAAGGGCGAGACGCCGCGGGAACACTGGCCACGGCACATCGGCCACGAGGAGCGTGGCGCGCGCCTGGTGCGACAGCTGTCCGAGCGCCTGCGCGTGCCGACCGATTACCGCCATCTCGCGGAGCTCACCGCACGCTGGCACGGGCTCGTGCACCGGGCGCTGCAGCTGCGCACGACGACCATCATGGAGCTGCTGGAGCACTGTGACGCGCTGCGCCGGCCCGATCGCTTCCGCGAACTGCTGGTGGCCTGCGAGGCGGATTTCCGCGGTCGCCGCGGCTGGGAAGCGCGCTCGTATCCGGAATCGCAGCAGCTCCGAGCGGCCCTCGATGCGGCACTCGCGGCGAGCCTTGACCCCGAGGAACGCGCAGGCCTGCGTGGTGAGGCCATCGCGGCCGCGCTGCGCACCCGACGCATCGCGGCGATCGCCGCCGTTCGACATTGATCTGCCTGCAGCACCGCGACGTGCCGCCAGGCGACCCGGCGTATCGCGGCGACGGTCGCCGTTCGACATCGATTCCGTACCCGCCCGGTGGGCACGACAGTCACGCAACGTGACCCCGGCGCCCGGGCCGTGCCCCCTAAACGCTTGTCCGCGTGTTCCCCGTGAACCGCGTTGCGAAGGCAAGCGAGCGGATGCACGGCGCGAGGCGCAGGCCACGGCAATACGCGGACAGGTTCCTAGAGCGTCGCGGCGAGGTCGCGGAATGTGAAGCCGGACAGCGGCGTATCGATGCCGCGCGTCAATGCCAGAACCTTGAATCGCTCGCCCATCTCACCCGGCAGCAGCAGCGTTGCCACGGCCTGACCCAGTGCGGCACGTCCGGCCACGTCGAGCGGCGCGGCGCGCTGCGCGAGTTCACGGTCGAGACCGAGCGACATGAGGAAATGCGCCTGCGTAGCGAAGCCCGCCACGGTGAGGCCGGCTTCCACGGCGGCCTCGGCCAGCGCCGTGAAGTCGACCGACGCCGTGATGTCGGCAAGGCCCGGGTGCAGCAGCGCCTCCGTATGCTGGCGGTGGCGGAATTAGCAGCGCAGCGTGCCCTCGGAACGATCCGGATGATAGAACTGGCGGCGTGGCAACCCGTAGTCGACCAGCAGCACCGCACCCTTCGCAAGCGGCGCCGCGATGCCGAGCAGCCAGGCGCGGTCGCGAATGCGCAGCTCGCCCGTGAATCGCTCGGCCAGCGGCTGCGGCAGATCGCGTTCGATGCGGCGCAGTGCCTCGAGCGTCCCGTCCTTCGCAGGCCGTTCGCACCACACGAGGCGGTCATCCGCCACCGACACGCCGATATCGAGCACACCTGCCGCGGCGATACGGAACCTGTCGACCGGCAGGGCATCGACGACCTCGTTGGCGAGCACGACGCCTTGCCACGGTCCGGCCGGCAGCGAGTCCAGCCACTCGATGCGGTCGCCGAGCTGCGGCACGCGTTCAGCCAGCAGGCGCCGCTGGCGCTCGCGCAGCTCCGCGCTGACTTCGAGGATACCGTAGCGCCTCGGCAACGTGCCGCGCGCCGCGAGCACCGCGAGCAGGTCCGCGGCCAGCATGCCGCTGCCCGCGCCAAACTCGAGCACCTCGCCACCATCGAGGCCGTCGAGCACCTCCGCCACCTGCGTCGCAAGGCAGCCCGCGAACACCGGAGTCAACTCGGGCGCCGTGATGAAGTCGCCGCTCCGGCCGAACTTCTGCGCACCCGCGCTGTAGTAGCCGAGCCCGGGCGCGTACAGCGCGAGGTCCATGTACCTCGAGAACGGGATCCAGCCGCCCGCCGCTGCAATGTCGCGCACGATGCAGGCCGTGACCGCCGCTGTGTGAGCGGTCTCATCAGCGCTGAGCGGCGGCAGCGGGAGCGACTGCAGGATCAAGGAGGCACCAGCTCGAGGCGGCGCGTCGCGACCCGGATTCCGGTATCGTCCCGACTGCGCAGGCTCGGAAGGATGGATGCATGGAGCACGAAAAGATGTCGCCGCTCAGCGGCAGGTCCGTTCTCATCACCGGTGCGGCCCGGCGTATCGGCGCCGCCATCGCGCGGCTGCTGCATGCCAACGGCGCGAACGTCGTGATCCACTGCTGGCGCTCGGTTCATGCGGCCCGCGAGCTCGCGGCAGTACTGAACGGCATCCGGCCAGGCTCCGCGGTCGTCACCGAAGCCGATCTGCTCGACTGCGATTCTTTCGCGCCGCTCTTCGAGGCCGCGACACTGGCCTTCGGGCGCCTCGACATCCTCGTCAATAACGCCTCCAGCTTCTTTCCGACGCCGGTCGGCGAGATCACGCTGGCGC
>CAYWMY010000225.1:0-5134 GCA_964459405.1 uncultured Steroidobacteraceae bacterium
ATCGGGAACACGCGGCGGCCTGGCGCGAGGGCGAGAAATCCCGCATCGAGGCGTCGTGGGCGAGTGTCGCCGGGATCGCGAACCGCCACGGGGTCGGAACCTACAATTGATCTGCGTCGCTGCGTCGCGGCGATGAATCCACCGCCGGGTGGCGCGGCTGCGCCACATGGAACCGGATGCGTCGGAAACGCCGCTTTCCTCAGACGTCCGTAACCCGCCGACCACGGCCCGCCCGGCGCTCGCCGCCGTGACGATCCCGGCCCGGCAGTCCCTGATCCTGTTCACGCCTGACGTGGTAGCGTCGGTCGTCATGGTGGCGATAACGACAGGTGCAGGATGATGCGTCGCACAGATCGAGCGGCAGATTGGGTGCTTCCGCTGACAGGAAGCGCTTGTCTTTCAGACGGCGGGCCTGCTCGCAGGCACCGTTTCCCGGCACCACGCTGACGGCATGGTACGGGTTGCCGACCCGGTGCCTCGAGACGGCCGCCTGGTTCAGAACAGCACTCGTCTCCAGCCGCTTCCGGAAAACCCAGTTCGAGAGATTGAATGCCATGGCGCCGGATCCTCCTGCGTCGTGCTTCACCGTCCGTGGCCCAAGCCGCGCCCTCCGCGGGAGGAACGCCGTTGCAGCCGTCAGCCAAATACCAGAAGTGTGGACCAGGTCTCAAGTTTAGCAACGAGAGCGGCGGACGGATACTGCCGGCGCCGAACATCGGAGCCCGTGAAACCGGCAGTCCGCTACCGGGCGGGCGATATGTGAAATTTCGACGGATCTTCGACGGCGACCCGGCCCGGGCCTGCATCGCGCGTTCCGCGCGTTCGATGTGGCGTCCCCACGGGGATTCGAACCCCGGTCGCAACCGTGAAAGGGTTGTGTCCTAGGCCTCTAGACGATGGGGACGCGGAACCGGACCAATGTTGGTGGAGCTAGCCGGGATCGAACCGGCGACCTCTTGCATGCCATGCAAGCGCTCTCCCAGCTGAGCTATAGCCCCACGCGAGGGCCGGCATTCTCTAGGACCGCCCCGTGAGTGTCAAATTCGCGGGCCCCGACGAAGCCTTGGTGCTGGCACCGCGCCCGATCGTGCCTGGCCCGCGCACCCTCAACCGCCGATGAAGGCGATGGCACGGTCGAGCCTGTGCAGCGTCTGCTCGCGTCCGAGCACGGCCAATGTGCGATCGATGGGCGGGGAGATGGTGCCGCCCGATACGGCTACGCGAACCGGCTGCGCGATCTTGCCGAGGTTGACGCCGCGTTCTTCCGAAAGGCGCTGCAGTATTCCGTGGATGGCGGGCGCGGACCAGTCGCCGAGGGTGCCCAGCCGATGGCGAAGGTCGATCAGCGGTGGTCGTGACTCGGCGGTCAGGAACTTCTTCGCCGCCTTTTCCTCGTACCACGCCGGCTCACGGTAGAAGAACACGGCGGCCTGCGCCATCTCGGCCAGCGTCTTCGATCGCTCGCGCAGCGCGTCGATCACCGCGGCCAGCGCAGGACCCTCTCGGGCATCGACTTCGAGCTGCTGCAGCTGCCATGCGAATTCCGCCTCGAGCCGGTCCGTCGTCGCCAGCATGATGTGCTGCTGGTTGATCCATGCGAGCTTGTCGGGATTGATCGCGGACGCCGACTTGTTGAGGTGCTGCAGATCGAAGACCTGGATCAGTTCCTTGAGCGTGAAGATCTCCTGGTCGCCGTGGGACCAGCCGAGCCGCACGAGGTAGTTGAGCAGCGCCTCCGGCAGGAAACCCTGCTCCCTGTACTGCAGCACGCTGACCGCCCCGTGGCGCTTGGACAGCTTGGCGCCGTCGGGGCCCAGAATCATCGGCACATGCGCATAGACCGGAGGCTCGACACCCATTGCCCGCAGCATGTTGATCTGCCGCGGTGTGTTGTTGAGGTGGTCGTCGCCACGGATCACGTGCGTGATGCGCATGTCGAAGTCATCGACCACGACGCAGAAGTTGTAGGTCGGATTGCCATCGGAGCGCTGGATGATCAGGTCGTCGAGCTCGCTGTTCTGGAACGCGACGGGTCCGTGGACGACGTCGTCGACGACGACCGCACCCTCGACCGGATTCGCGAACCGGACCACGGGAGTCGCGCCGGCGCGCGGCTTCACACCATGCCGGCAGCGGCCGTCATAGCGCGGCTTTTCCTTGCGTGCCAGCTGGCTCGCGCGCATCTCCTCGAGTTCCTCCCGGCTGCAATAGCAGTGATAGGCGCGTCCGTCGGCCAGCCACTCCTGGATCACCTCGCGATACCGGTCGTAACGCCGGGTCTGGTAGAACGGGCCTTCGTCGGCATCGAGTCCCAGCCACTTCATGCCGTCGAGGATCACCTGTACCGCCTCGTCGGTGGATCGTTCGCGGTCGGTGTCCTCGACGCGCAGGACGAAAGCGCCGCCATGCCGGCGGGCATAGAGCCAGGAAAAGAGCGCCGTGCGCACTCCGCCGATGTGCAGCAGTCCGGTCGGGCTGGGCGCGAAACGCGTCCTCACGTGCATGGGCGCAGAGTCCGTTCAGGTCCTTGAAAGGGCGCGGATTCTAGCAGAGGGTCGGGCTGAGGACGGGCGCGTTGACCCCCTGCCGGCACGCACTTAGACTACGCGCCCTTCATGGGCGGTTAGCTCAGCGGTAGAGCACTGCTTTCACACGGCAGGGGTCACAGGTTCAAATCCTGTACCGCCCACCAGATCCACTGTCACCCTCAGGATCAGGAAGGGCAGACGAACCGATCCGACGCCGCCCGTCTGGCCCGGGTTGCGGTTTCCGGCCGATCGGTCCGCGCCGCGGTCACCAGTCGGTCCTGCGGCGCCCGGACTTCCTGCGACGATCCTCTCCCGCGTTCACCTTCCCCATCCGCCAGATGTCGCGCAGTCGGCGATCGTCCTCCGCGCGCCGGTCGGTGTGATGGATGTAGCGGCAGCGGCAGTCGCTGCTGTCACAGCCGCGCAGCGGCAGCTTCGGCGCCTCGCTGCCGAGAAAGCGCGTTCCGATGAGTGCCTCGACGTTCCGGCAGGTCGTCCGCCCGACGGCGATGCTGACGGCGTGGAACCGGCCGCGCGCGCGCGGCTTCGGGTCCGGCGGAGGCGCCGCTCGTTCGCCGCCGAGCAGCCTGCGCAGCCACGAGGGCTTTTCCGCGTTGCTCATGGGCCGGCCCTCCACGGTGAGCGCGCGCCCGTCGCGATGCCGGTGCGCAGCGAGTTGGACCAGGCGCCGTGCATGCCGGCCGATCCCGTGTCAGCCCTTGAATTCATCGGTCGATATCCCGTGGCGAGACAGGAGCTTGTAGAAATCGGTGCGGTTGCGTTTCGCGAGTCGTGCGGCCTGCGTGACGTTGCCGCGGGTCACGCGCAGCAGCTGCTCGAGATAGCTGCGCGTGAATTCATCGCGCGCTTCGTCGAAGGACGGGACCCGGCTGGCGCCACCCAGGGCGCCCTGCACGAGTTCGACGCTGATGACGGGCCCCCGCGCGAGGCTGGCCGCCTGCCTGACCGTCGCCTCGAGCTGCTGGATGTTCCCGGGCCATTCCGCGCCCATCAGCAGCTCGATGGCTTCGGGGGCAAAGATCTTGCGGTCGCCACCAGCAGCGAGCGCGTCGAGGAAATGCGAGACCAGCAGCGGAATGTCTTCGCGTCGCCGCGACAGCGGCAGCAGATCGATCTGCACCGCAGCCAGCCGGTACAGCAGGTCCTCGCGCAACTGGCCGCGCGAGACGGCTCCCTGGACGTCCCGCGAGCTGAGCGTGTAGACCCGCACGCTCTCGTCGCGGGCGGTCGTTGCGGGCTGGGAATCGAGCAGGCGCAGCAGTTCAGTCTGCACGGCCAGCGGCAGGTCCGTGATCTCCTCGAGCACGACGCAGCCGCCCTTGGCCGCGGCGAACGCCTGCTCGAGACTGAAATCCCTTGAAGTGGGCGCAGCCTCGACCTCGCCCGACATGACGGTCGCCACGCGCGATGCCGCGCAGTCGAAATTGACGAGTGGTCCCGCACGCCGGGCACTCGCGCTGTGCATCGCGCGCACGAGCATGCGTTTGCCGCTGCCCGTTGGTCCCGTGATCAGCACCGTCCCGTCGGACCTCGCGGCACTGTGCGCCTGCGACAGCCGTTCCTCCATGGCCGGGCTGCGGGTCACGATATCCGCACGCCAGTCGTCGTCCGTCTCCAGGAATCCGGACACGGATGCGGCCCGACCCAGCTGCTCCAGCAGCTGTTCCTTGTCCACCGGTTTCGTCAGGAACGCGAACGCGCCGCTCCTGGTCGCCGCGACGGCATCCGGAATCGTACCGTGCGCCGTCATGATGATGACCGGCAGGGTCGGGTAGCGTCGCTGCAGTTCCTTCAACAGCGCGAGCCCGTCCATTTCGGCCATGCGCAGGTCCGACAGGACAATGTCGGGGCGGAATCTCGGCAGTGACGACAACGCCTGCGCGGCATTTTCGCAGGCCGCCACCTGATAGCCTTCGGCCCGCAGACGGATCGTCAGGAGCCTCAACAGGCCCGGGTCGTCGTCAACCAGCAGCACCCGCGCACGGCGTCGGGCATGGTCTCTGTCTGCGGTCATGGTTTCCTGTGTTCTTTTGCGGGTTCGCGGCCGCTCATGCTGCGCTCGAGCGACGCGATCGCGTCGAGTTTGGCGTTCGCCTCGGAGAGCTCCTTGTGCAGCCGCTCATTTTCCTCGGCCAGCGCGTTGATGCGCCTGTTGAGCGCACCGGAGCGTTCCCTGTCCCGTCGCTCGTTCTGGGACCGCAGGCGCCGGTTCTCGGACTCCGTGGAACTGCGCGCCTCGAGGTTGGCGAGGACGATCGCCGCCAGGGCCCGTTCCTGCGGCAGCAGCCTTTCCGGCGCCGCGAGCATTTCCTGCAGTGCGCGGCGGCCCGCGGGCAGGTCGCTGCCGCCGTGACCCGGCATCGACAGCATCAGCGCATACATCAGACGAGCTTTCGGGGTGCCGTCGAGCGATGCGTGCTGCCGCGCGCGCGCCAGCGATTCCGCCTGTTCCACCGGCCCTGCGGCCACGAGGCCTGACAGGGCCGAGAGGTACTCGGCCATGACGGTCGCTTCCTGCGACTCGGCCGGCACCAGCGGTGGGGGTGGCTGCGTGAGGGAGCGCCAGGGACCCGTGGATCCGCAGG
>CAYWMY010000226.1:0-5123 GCA_964459405.1 uncultured Steroidobacteraceae bacterium
GCCGGTACAGCCGGCGTTTATTGGACCCTGGAAATACTCTAAACGAGATTAATGGAACCGCCATGAACGCTGCCACTGCCATCGAGATGAGGGATCCCAGCGCCCCGGAAGTCGCGGCACGCACCGCACCGCTCTATGAGCGCGTGCGGCGCGTGATACCCGCGATCGAGTGGCCGGTGTTCGCGCCGGACATCGACGCGATCCTGGCGCTGAAGAAGCGCCGCAATGCGGTGATCCTCGCGCACAACTACCAGACGCCGGAGATCTTCAACACGGTCGCGGACATCGTGGGCGACAGCCTGCTGCTCGCGCGCGAGGCGGCGAAGGTGAAGGCGGACGTGATCGTGCTCTGCGGTGTGCACTTCATGGCGGAGACCGCGAAGCTCATGAACCCCGAGAAGACCGTGCTGATCCCGGACCTCGAGGCGGGTTGCTCGCTCGCGGCCTCGATCACGGGCGCCGACGTGCGCCGGCTCAAGGCGAAGCATCCGGGCGTGCCGGTGGTGACCTACGTCAACACCTCGGCCGAGGTGAAGGCCGAGAGCGACATCTGCTGCACTTCCGGCAATGCGGTGCAGGTGGTCGAGTCGCTGGGCGTCGATCGCGTGATCATGATCCCCGACGAATATCTCGCGAAGAACGTCGCGGCGCAGACGCAGGTCGAGATCATCTCCTGGGCCGGCCGCTGCGAGGTCCACGAGCGCTTCACGCCCGCGGACATCGCGAGCCTGCGCGCCGCGCACCCGGGCCTCGTTGTGTTGTCGCACCCGGAGTGCGACAAGCCGGTCGTGGATGCCTCCGATTTCGCCGGCTCCACGGCCGCGATGGCGAAGTACGTGCAGGAGAAGCACCCGGCGAAGGTCGCGCTGATCACCGAATGCTCGATGAGCGACAACGTCGCGGTGGCGAACCCGGACGTCGAGTTCATCAAGCCCTGCAACCTCTGCCCGCACATGAAGCGCATCACGCTGCCGAAGATCCGGCGCTCGCTGGAGACCATGAGCTTCAAGGTCGAGGTGCCCGCCGATGTCGCCGCAGCGGCGCGCCGCGCGGTCGAGCGCATGGTCGCCGTCGGTGCGCCGAAGTGACGCCGTGCGCAGCCGCTGTCCCGCTGCCCTGATCCGTGTCGCCCGCGGTTCCCGGTCGACTGGTGAACGCCATGCACGATCCTGAGCGCGCACCGATCGTCGTGATCGGGGCCGGTATCGGCGGCCTCGTCACCGCGCTCGAGCTCGCACCCGAGCCCGTCATCGTGCTGACACGCGCGGTGCTGGGCCGCGAGACCGCGAGTGCCTGGGCGCAGGGCGGCATCGCCGCAGTGCTGGATCCGGCCGACACGCCGGCTGCGCACACGGCCGATACGCTCGGCGCCGGTGACGGCCTGTGCGATCCGGCTGTCGTCGCGGGCGTGACCGCCGAGGGCGCGGCCTGCATCCATCAGCTGGAACGCTACGGTGCGCGCTTCGATCGCGACGCATCGGGCGGCTACGCGCTGGGACGCGAAGGTGGTCACCATGCGCGGCGCATCGCGCATGTGCGCGATGCCACCGGCAATGCTGTCACCCGGGCACTGATCGAGGCGGCGCAGGATTGTCCTTCGATCACGCTGCTCGAGGGCGTCGAGGCCGAGGACCTGCTGCAGGATGAGGGCCGCGTGGTCGGCGTCTACGCGCGCCGCGGCACCGAGCGGCTGCTGTTCAACGCGCGTGCCGTGGTGCTGGCGACGGGTGGCGTCGGGGGCCTGTACCGCTACACCAGCAATCCGCTCGGCGCGCGCGGGGACGGGCTTGCGCTCGCGGCGCGTGCCGGCGCGCGCTTCAGGGACCTGGAGTTCGTGCAGTTCCACCCCACCGCGATCGACATGGGCGCGGATCCGATGCCGCTCGCGACCGAGGCGCTACGCGGCGATGGTGCGATTCACGTAAACGACGCTGGCGAGCGCTTCATGACGAACGAGCACGAGCTCGCGGAGCTGGCGCCGCGCGATGTCGTGGCACGGGCGATCTGGGCTCAGCGCGCGCTGGGCCGCCGCGTGTTCCTGGATGCGACGCAGGCGCTCGGCGCAGGTTTTGCCAAGCGATTTCCGACGGTTTACGAGGCATGCCGGGGCGCGGGCCTCGATCCGGTTGTGCAGCCGATTCCAGTTGCGCCCGCGGCGCATTACCACATGGGCGGCGTGGACGTGGATGAGCGCAGCCGCAGCTCGGTCGCGGGTCTGTGGGCCGTGGGCGAGGTCTCGTGTACCGGGCTGCACGGCGCCAACCGGCTGGCGAGCAACTCGCTGCTGGAGGCGGCCGTGTTCGGCACGCGCGCAGCAAGCGACATTCGTGCGACGGCGCGCCGGGGTGGCCGCCTGCCGGCGCCGCCGCGGCTGCCTCGGCCCGTCGATGAGGCGGAGGCCGCGCGCCAGATGGCGGCGCTGCGTGCACGGATGCAGGATGCGGTGGGCCTGCTGCGCAGCCGCGCGCCGCTCGAGGAGGCCATCGTGGAGTTCGCGACGCTGCGTGAGACGCCGGCGTCGCGCGCAGTCGAGAACGCCGCGACCGTCGCGCTGCTCATCGCCGTGGCGGCGCTCCGGCGCGGGGAGAGCCGCGGCGGCCACTGGCGCACGGACTTCCCCGCGGCCGCGGCCGAGGCCCGGCATTCGCTGCTGGACCTCGCGACGGCCGAACGCCTCGCCGCCGTGCTCGTAGCACGCAGCGCGGCGCTGCGGCGTACGGGTTGAAGCCGGCGGAGGGGAGCAGGGCATGCCCGTCGCGTTCTGGCACACGGCGATCCTGCTGCCGCTGTCGAACACGTTCATGACCTTCGCGTGGTACGCCCACCTGAAGGAGATGAACACGAAACCCTGGTATGTCGCGGCGCTGGTCTCCTGGGGTATCGCGCTCGCGGAATACCTGCTGCAGGTGCCCGCGAACCGCATCGGCTACGGCGTCATGACCCTGCCGCAGCTCAAGATCCTGCAGGAAGTGATCGCACTGACCGTGTTCGTGCCCTTCGTCGTGTTCTACATGCGTCAGGGGATCCGGCTCGACTACCTGTGGGCGGCGCTGTGCATGCTGGGTGCGGTTTACTTCATGTTCCGCGAGTGACGGCCGCAACGGAATTCCCGGCCGCAAGGCGCCGTCGCGTGGCGGCGCTGCGTGCGGTGTCCGCGCGACGCCGGGCATCCCGCTGCGCCGGCGTGGCGCACGCCGCGCCATCGGCGCTCCTCAGCGTGCGTCGCGCGTCACCACGCCGTCGCGCAGCCGGCGCACCAGTGCGCCGAGGTCGGTGATCGGCGCCGAGCAGCTGGGGCCCTCGCAGACATAGGCCACCACGTCCGCGGTGCAGGCCTTCGCCGCCAGGGCCGGCGGCAGGTCCGCGGCGCTCGACGGAATTGCGTAGACCTGCCGGCGTGGCGCGTACAGCCGGGCGAGCGCGCGCTGCCAGTCGCCGAGTTCGCCGCAGCAGCCGCGCAGGATCACGACCTCGCCCGGTGACCGCTGCTCCTCGAGCGCATTCAGCAGCGCCGCGTGCGCGCGCGGGGCACGGGTCAGCGAATCCCAGCCGGCCGCGAGCGTGCGCGTGGCGGCTTCGAGATAGCGCGTCTCGCCGAGCAGCCAGCCGAGGCGCAGCAGCGCCTGCGCGGCAATGCCGTTGCCGGCCGGCGTGGCTTCGTCGGCGAACGACTTGGAGCGGTACAGCGGCGTGGGCTGGTCGTCGGCCGTGTACCAGAAGCCGCCTTGCGCGCGGTCCTCGAAGCGCGCGAGCAGGGCCTCGGCCAGGTCGATGGCGAACGACAGGTCCTCGGCCCGCCAGCGTGTCTGCAGCAGTTCGAGCAGCCCGTCGAGCAGGAAGGCGTGGTCGTCGAGATACGCGGGGAACCGCGCCTGGCCGTTCTTGCAGGTCGCGTACAGGCGGCCGTCGACCCAGGCCCGCGAGCGCAGCAGGTCGACCGCGCGCGTGGCCGCGGCCGCGAGATCCTCGCGGTCGAGCGCGCGTGCCGCGAGCGCGAGGCCGCGGATCATGAGGCCGTTCCAGCCTGTGATGACCTTGTCGTCGCGACCGGGCCAGATGCGCCGGCTGCGTACCGCGAGCAGCTTCGCGCGTGCGCTGTCGAGCACTTCGCGTGCGGCCTCGGCCGACAGCTGCAGAGCTCCGGCCACGTCCTCGAGGCTCGCGGCCAGGTACAGGTGGTGCCGGCCCTCGAAGTTCGGTGGGCGGTCGAGGCCGAAGCGCAGTGCCAGCGCGCGGTATTCGCCGGGCGCCAGCGGGGCCTCGACCTCGGCGCGTTCCCAGACGTAGAAGCGGCCTTCGTGACCTTCCGAGTCAGCGTCGAGCGCCGCGTGGAAGCCGCCGTCGGGCCCCTGCATGTCGCGCAGCGCCCAGTCGGCCGTTTCGGCGGCGATGTGGCGGAACAGCTCCTCGCCGGTCGCGATCGCGCCCAGTGCGTACACGGCGAGCAGCGCGCCGTTGTCGTAGAGCATCTTCTCGAAGTGCGGGATCAGCCACTCGGCATCGACGGCGTAGCGGCAGAAGCCGCCGCCCAGCTGGTCATAGATGCCGCCGCCGGCCATGCGCGTCAGCGTCAACGTGGCCATGTAGAGCGCCTGCAGGTCCGGCTCGTCACGGTGCGCGGTGGCCGCCCAGTCGCGCAGCAGACGTTCGAGCCCCGCCGCGTGCGGGAACTTCGGCGCGCCGCCGAAGCCGCCGGACTGCCCGTCGAAGTCCTGCTCAGCCTGCTCGCGCGCAATGCGCAGCGGCGCGTCGTCGAAGACATCGCGCGCACCCGCCGAGCCGGCCGGCACCAGCTCGTCGAACACGCGCTGGAGCGACTCGCTCTGGCGGCGGATCTCCTCGGGATGCTCGTGGAAGAACCGTGCGGCGCGGATCAGCACCTCGCGGAATGCGGGCATGCCGTAGCGAGGTTCCGCCGGCAGGTAGGTACCGGCGAAGAAGGGCACGAGATCGCCGGGTGTCAGGAACATCGTGAGTGGCCAGCCACCGGCGCGCCGCGAGAGCACCTGGTGCGCCAGCTGGTAGATGCGGTCGAGGTCGGGGCGCTCCTCGCGATCGACCTTGATGTTCACGTACAGCTCGTTCATGACCTCGGCGGTGACGGGGTCCTCGAAGGACTCGTG
>CAYWMY010000227.1:0-5074 GCA_964459405.1 uncultured Steroidobacteraceae bacterium
CTCAGCGGTCCACGCACACCGTTCAGGATGTTCGCCAGCCTGGGCACGGAGGTCAGCCTGCGGCGCGCTGCGGCACCATCGGCAGACACGGAAAGCAGTGCCCCTTCGCCGCACAGTACTCGAGCCACTTGTTGAGCAGCATGTTACGGGCCCAGCAGGCATCGGGGGCGCCGCTCGCACGCAGCGCGATCTCGCGCCACGCGCCCTCCCGCCGCATCGGCCCCAGCGCGGCGGCCTCTGCGAGCCTTGCATCGTGGTAGACGCGAATCTCCAGCGACGGCTCACGCTCGCCGTCCGCGAGGTCGCCGAACACATAGGACAGGCTCAGCATGGTCGTGTACGGGCCGCGATCGATGACCTTCAGTTCCAGCGTGCAGTCGTCAGCGACGCGGGAAACACATACCGGGGCAAGCTGACGGGCGTCCGGCACGAGCCAGTGCAGGCGGATGAAGTTGCTCTCGTACAGCGTCATGAGGGCCACGAACGAACGCGGTCTGGCCCGCCACGACGTTGCACAGAACAGATCCTGAACCATGTTTTGACTATAACACAGCGCATTTTGCGTCAATGCCGCTGCCGCGCCGGTCCGCGCGCGCAGGCGTGTCGAACCGCGAAGCAGTTCAAGGTCTCACGCGCCGCGGGATGTTCATACGCTCGAGAATGCGGCTCGAAATCTCCTCGATGGAGCAGTCCGTCGTATCGATCACGGGGACGCCGAAGCGCTCGAACAGCTGTTCGGCGGTCCGGATCTCGAACACGCACTGCGGCATGGACGAATAGCGGCTGTCAGGCCGGCGTTCCTGCCGGATCTGCTGCAGGCGGTCCGGCCGGATCGTGAGTCCGTAGAGTTTCGTACGGTGGCCATCGAGGCTGGGCGGCAGCCGCCGCATCTCGAGGTCGTCCTCGGTCAGGGGGTAGTTGGCGGCCAGCACACCGTACTGAAGCGCCATGTACAGGCAGGTCGGGGTCTTGCCGGATCGCGACACCCCGACCAGGATCACGTCGGCCCGATCGTAGTCGCGGCTGTGGGCGCCATCATCGTTGGCAAGCGCGAAATTGGTTGCATTCATGCGCGCCGTGTACGCGGCGAGATCGAACATGCCGTGCGCACGGCCGAGGGCATGGCTCGAGGTCTGGCCGAGTTCCTGCTCGAGCGGGCCCAGGAAGGCATCGAAGAAATCGAGCACCAGACCGTTGGACAGGCGCACCACGGCACGCACGTCGTCCTTCACGAGGGTCGAGAACACGACGGGCCGGACGCCCTCGTCCTCATGTGCGGCGTTGATGCGGCGCACCGCCTCGGCCGCCTTGTCAACCGTGGACACGAATGGCAGAGTCGTGGCCCGAAACTCCAGCCCGTCGAACTGCGTGAGCAGGCTGTGGCCCATCGTCTCGGCGGTGACGCCGGTCTGGTCCGATACGAAAAACACCGTTCTTCTGTTCAATTCCATCATCCCGTGCAACGCCATCGAGCCGCGGCGCGCCGCGGGGAATCGTAGCAGGAACAGTTTCCGCGAGGACCGACAGTGACCGATTACATCATCCCCTTCGAACGCCTCGGACTCAGGGACATCGAGGTGGTGGGCGGCAAGAACGCCTCGCTGGGCGAGATGATCAGCCACCTGATGCCGCTCGGGGTGCACGTACCGGGGGGGTTCGCAACCACCGCCCAGGCATACCGCGACTTTCTCGCGCAGGGCGGACTCGCCGCGCGCATTCATGGCGAACTCGACGGCCTCGACGTCGACGACGTGGCACGGCTGGCAGCCGCAGGCGCGCGCATCCGGGCATCGATCCTGGAGACGCCGTTCCAGCCGGAACTGCAGCACCAGATCGTCGCCGCCTGGGACGCGATGGATGGCGGTCGCGGCATTTCCGTGGCCGTGCGCTCATCCGCAACCGCCGAGGACCTGCCGGGCGCATCGTTCGCGGGACAGCAGGAGACATTCCTGAACGTGCGTGGCCGCGAAGCCGTGCTGCGCGCCGTGCACGAGGTCTACGCCTCTCTGTTCAACGATCGCGCGATCGCCTATCGCGTGCACCAGGGCTTCGATCACGCCGCGGTCGCGATCTCGGTCGGCGTCCAGACCATGGTACGCAGCGACCTGGGAGCCAGCGGAGTGATGTTCACGCTGGACACCGAGTCCGGCTTCCGCGACGTGGTATTCATCACCGCCGCCTATGGTCTGGGTGAGATGGTCGTCCAGGGCGCCGTGAATCCCGACGAGTTCTACCTGTACAAGCCCGCGTTGCGGGCCGGGCATCACCCGGTACTGCGCCGCAATCTCGGCACCAAGGCGTCGAAGATGATCTACTCGGACGGTGCCGACCCTGGCCGGCGGGTGGAAGTCGTGGACGTCCCCGCTGCGGAACGCCAGCGTTTCTGTCTCGACGACCGCGACCTCGTCGAGCTGGCGCGCCAGGCACTGCTTATCGAACAGCACTATGGCTGTCCGATGGATATCGAGTGGGCCCGGGACGGCGCGACGGGCGAGATCGTGATCCTGCAGGCGCGGCCCGAGACCGTGCAGTCGCGCGTCGGGCGCTCCATCCAGCGCTACACCCTGAACGCGCGGTCCCCGGTGCTCGCGCGCGGGCGCGCGATCGGGCAGCGCATCGGGGCGGGCCCCGCGCGGATCATCAACAGCGTCTCCGAGATGAGCCGCGTGCTCCAGGGTGACGTGCTGGTCGCCGACATGACCGACCCGGACTGGGAGCCGGTCATGAAGCGTGCGGCGGCCATCGTGACCAACCGCGGGGGCCGGACGTGCCACGCCGCCATCATTGCACGCGAGCTCGGAATTCCGGCCGTCGTGGGCTGCGGCAATGCCACCGACGTCATCCGTGAGGGGCAGCCCGTGACGGTCTCCTGCGCCGAAGGCGATACGGGACTGATCTACGAGGGCGTGCTGGACTTCGATCAGCAGCAGATCGAGCTGGGCGCACTGCCGCCGGCGCCGGTCCGCATCATGATGAACGTCGGCAATCCCGACCGCGCCTTCGATTTCGCCTCGATCCCGAACCGGGGTGTCGGCCTGGCGCGGCTGGAATTCATCATCAACCGCATGATCGGCGTACATCCGCGCGCACTGCTGGACTTCGAGCAGCTCGATCCGACGGTCAAGGACCAGATCCGGCGCCAGATGGCGGGCTACTCTGATCCCGTCACCTTCTACGTCGACAAGCTCGCAGAGGGCGTCGCCACCATCGCCGCCGCGTTTGCGCCGGAACCTGTCATCGTGCGGCTGTCCGACTTCAAGTCCAACGAATACGCCAACCTCACGGCCGGCAAGCTGTACGAACCCCACGAGGAGAACCCGATGCTCGGGTTCCGCGGCGCCGCGCGCTACGTCGATGAGTCGTTCCGCGCCTGCTTCGAACTCGAGTGCCGCGCGCTGCGGAAGGTGCGCGGCGACATGGGGCTGACCAACGTCCAGGTCATGGTGCCCTTCGTGCGCACCGTCGAGGAGGGGCGCCGCGTCGTCGAGCTGCTCGCGGCCAACGGCCTGCGTCGCGGCGAGGACGGCCTGAAGGTCATCATGATGTGTGAGCTGCCGACCAACGCACTGCTCGCAGATCGCTACCTGGAGCACTTCGACGGCATGTCCATCGGCTCGAACGACATGACTCAGCTCACACTGGGACTGGACCGCGACTCGGGCATCATCGCGCACCTGTTCGACGAACGCGACGAGGCCGTGAAGGCGCTGCTCGGCATGGCCATCCGTGCCTGCCGCAAGGCGGGCAAGTACGTCGGCATCTGTGGCCAAGGTCCCTCGGACCACCCCGACCTGGCGCGATGGCTCGTGGACCAGGGCATCGACAGCATTTCGCTGAACCCCGACACGGTCGTGGATACCTGGCTGTTCCTGGCCGGAGAGTCACCGCAGCCGCGTCGCTAGTGGCCTGTACCGACTGATTGTGTACTGATGCGTCGTGAGGGATCGGCGTATTTCCACTTCACGGTGCGGGGTGCCTTGTTGTACGAACGGATATAGCGCGTGAGCTTTCTCTTCAGGTCGGCGACCGAGGTGAAGACGCCGCGAGCGATGACGTCACGCTCGATCTTTCCGAACCACAGCTCGACCTGGTTGAGCCACGAGGAGCAGGTCGGGGTAAAGTGCAGGTGAACCTTCGGATGCGCGGCCAGAAAGTCCTTCACGGTCTGACTCTTGTGGGCCGAGAGGTTGTCGGCGATGACGTGGATCTCTTTGCCGCGTGGCTGGTTCACGACGATGTCGGTCAGAAAGGCGACGAACTCGGCCGAAGTGTGCCGAGCCGCGGTCTTGCCCAGTACCTCCCCGGTCCTGGTATTGAAGGCGGCGTACAACGACAGGGTACCGTGACGGAAGTACTCAAAGCCGTGTCGCTCCGCTCGACCGGGCGAGAGCGGCAACACGGGATCCTTGCGATCGAGGGCCTGAATATGCGTCTTTTCATCGACGCAAAACACCGCCGCATGCTGTGGCGGGTTCAGGTACAGACCGATGATGTCGGCCGCCTTGCTCTCAAAGTCCGGATCGTTCGAGGCCATGTAGCGCTCGATCCGATGCGGCTTGAGCCCGTGCTTGCGCCACACCCGTGCCACCATCATGTGGCTGATATCCAGGTGCGCGGCGAGCTTGCGCGTGGTCCAGTGCGTCAACGCGCGCGGCGGACGGCGCGTGGACTCCAGAATCCGCGCCTCCAGCTCCGGCGTGAGTACCCTCGCTACCTGGCCAATATGCCGGCTGTACAGTCCGGCGATCCGCTGCTCGGCAAAGCGCTTGCTCCAGCTGGCCACAAAACCGCGGCTGCAATCCATCCGCTCCGAGGCTTCATCCCAGGTATGGCCATCCGCCAGCAGCAATATCAGCCGCGCTCGCCGGGCATCTTCGGCCCGATCCGTCCGGCTGGTCGCTCGCCGCGTCAGTTCCATACGTTCCGCGTTCGTCAGGGTAATGGCGTCTCTCATGGACGCCATTGCAGTCCATACATGATTGTTACAGGCCACCAGGAGCCTGCTCAAGGGGCGGCGAGCACCTGCTCAGACGATGCCGCACCTCTGCCAGGCGGGTGCCAGGAGATGTCTGCG
>CAYWMY010000228.1:0-3093 GCA_964459405.1 uncultured Steroidobacteraceae bacterium
CGGCGCGGCCGCGCAGGCGGGTGCGCCGGCGCGCGCGGGCTCGCTGCCGGATCCGGGCGCCGCGCGGCTCCGTGGCGCGGGCGCCGTCAGCAGCGTCTCCAGCGCATGCACGGGCAGCCCCGGCAGCAGCGACTCGATCATCAGCCACAGCGGATGCGCCTCCTCGCCGCGTGGCGGCAGCACCAGTGTCAGCTGCCGCGCGGCCGCGAGCACAGGCCGGCACCAGACGCGTGCCTCGCGCGCGAGCCGCGTCGCGGGATCGGGCAGCACGACACCCGCATCGGCGAGCGCCGCCTGTTCCGCGCGCGACCAGGGCCAGGCCCGTGGCAGACCCGGTGCGACCGGCTGCCACCAGATCACGTGTTCAGCGGGCTCGATCACGGCAGCGGGCGACTGCACGGCTCGCAGCGCGCCGGCCTCGGCGACGGCGTCCATGCCCTCCACGCCGCCAGCCGTGGCCTGCCGGAGCAGCTTCTGCAGCTGCTCGCGACTGAGGGTCGCGACGCCCTGCGCGGCCAGCGCCTCGAGGGCGGCGGCGACGACGAGGCATTGCTCATGGGCTGCGCGATGCGCGAGGCACAGCCGTTCGTCGTCGACGCTGAGGCGGCGCCGGAACCACTCGCGCACCAGTGCCACGCGTGCGCGCAGGGCATCGATCGGCAGCCCCCGCTCCGGATGGTGGCGCGGCACCTCGAGCCACTGCTCGATGAGCGCGCGCACATCGACGGTGCCGGCCGCGGACCGCACGTCGATGGCTTCGAGCGCGCGCCGCCACCCGCGGCCGCCGATGCCGGGCCGCTCGGCCAGCTCACGCGCGAGGATGCGGCGCGCGAAGCCCGGCAGCGGGCAGACCGGATGCGTCAGGAACTGCAGCAGCGCGTGGAAGTCGAGTGGCGCCCAGAGCAGGGCGAGCGCCAGCGGCAACCGCGCGAGCGCCGCCCTGAACTCGCTCGCCTCGGCGAAGCCCTGTGCGGCGCAATCGCGCGCGACCCGCACGCGATCGAGGAACGCCGCGGCATTGCCCGCGACCAGCAGTGTCCCGGCGTCGCGGGCGTGGTCCACGAGCCATTGCGCGGCCAGCAGCCGCGTCTCGGCCCGCACGACCATCAACGAACCATCGTCGCGGAACGCGATCGGAGCGGGACGCTCGCCGGCCACGAGCCCGATGAGTGCACGCTGCAGCTCCGCGAGCAGCGTCCCGGGCGCGGCGCCCGGCCCGGGTGGCGGTGCCTCGACGACCGGCAGTCTTGCGAGCAGCGCGCGCCAGCGCGCCGGAAAGTCCGCCGCGGAATCCAGGAGCCGGACCTCGTCGATCGGCAGCCTGCGGCGATCGAGCTTGACGAGAACGGCCGCGAGCCGCTCACCAACCGACGGTGCCAGGGCATCACCGAGGTGGCGCTCGACCGCCTGCAGGTCGAGCAGGCGCGTGGGCGCCCCCTGATCGAAGTCGCGCGCCCAGCCATGCAGGTGCCAGTCGTCGCGCCAGCCGAGCAGTGCTGCCGCGGTGCCGAGCGGATCGGCCTCGAAGGAGCCGTGATAGAAACGCTCACCATGGTCGCAGGCAGCGAGCCCCGCGCGGAACTGCGCGATGCGCTCCGCGGCCGCAGGCTGCGGCACCGACAGGCCGAGCCCGGTCTCGAGCAGTGTCAGCAGACCGAGCGGCCCGACAGCGGCCTCGCCGAGCCGGTCCTCCGCCGCCCAGCCGCGCTCACCGTCCAGATCCAGACCGAGACGGATCTTCACGCGCGCCCCCCGCCCGGTTCTCCCGCGGCCGTGCCGATCGTGACTTCCATGGCCTGGACCCGCCCCCTGACTGCCCTGTGCGGTGCCAGTGTAGCGACGCGCCTGGCTCAGGGCATGAGCCACCCGCGACGTGCCACGGCCGCGACACCGCTCAGTGCGTGTGGATGAGGCGGGCGCGCCTCGCAATGCCGCGCACCATGCGATCTGCGTGGCGACGCGTCCCGTGCCCGCCGCTCAGACGTGCGCGTGCGGCTCTTGCCGATCCTGCCGTGTCGTGCACAATCGACCGGCGCACGATACGGATCCAGCCATGACCTGCGGGGAGCCCGGGATGAGCCTGACACCCATCGAGACCGTGACCGCCTTCTTCGGGCGCTGGAGCGATGGCATCGACGCGCTCTACGGGTCGCTGCGCGAGTATTTCACGCCTCAGACGGTCTGGGAGAACGTGGGCCTGTCGCGCACCGTCGGTCCTGATGAAGCCGAGAACTGCCTGCGGCTGTTCGAGCCCATGAAGACCGCCCTGCGCATGGATGTCGAGATGCTCGCGATCGCCGCACACGGCAACCGGGTCCTGACCGAACGCATCGACCACGTGATCGGACCCGGCGGTCGCGAGACGGTGACCGTGCGTGTCATGGGCACGCTCGAGGTCGAGAACGGCCGGATCGTGGCCTGGCGCGATTATTTCGACACGCTGCAGTTCGCGGCCGAGGAGGCCGCCGGGCCGCCCGCGTCAGCATGACCGGCGCAGCGCATCGGCGATGACGCGGCCGCTCGGGTCCGAACGCCGATCGATACCAGAACGAAGTCAAGGAGCCTTGCATGTCCACCTCCCCCGTCGATACCGTCACGACCTTCCTCCGCTCCTGGAACAACGGCATCGACGCCGTCCGCCAGTCGCTGTACGACTACCTCGCTCCGGACTGCGTCTGGGAGAACGTCGGCATGACGCGCACCGTGGGCCCCAGGGCGGCCGACGAGTGCTTCTTCTCTTTCGAGCCGATGCAGAACTGCTCGCGCATCGACGTGCGCATCCTCGCGATCGCGGCGCAGGGCGATACCGTGCTGACGGAGCGCGACGAGCGCGTGATCGGCAAGGACGGCCGCGAGACGCTGGCCGTGCGCTCGATGGGATCCTTCGTGGTCAAGGACGGCAAGTTCACGGAGTGGCGCGACTACTTCATGCCGGTGCCGCACGCGGGCCAGGCCGGCGCGGGCACCAGCACCTCATCAGGATCCTGACAACGAGGCGACCAATGCAGCCACCGCCCCCACCCGCGAACCGGAACCAGGGCGATCCGCCACATGGAACCGGGATGACTGCCTCCCCGATCGACACCGTCCGCG
>CAYWMY010000228.1:3193-5050 GCA_964459405.1 uncultured Steroidobacteraceae bacterium
GGCGATCCGCCACATGGAACCGGGATGACTGCCTCCCCGATCGACACCGTCCGCGCCTTCCTCGCGATCTGGAGCGACGGTCCGGAGGCGATCTACCGCGCGCTGTACGACTACCTCACGCCGGATGCCGTGTACGAGAACATCGGCCTGTCCCGCACGCGCGGACCGGCCGAGGCGCAGGCCTGTTTCGCGGCCTTCGGGCCGGTGAAGAACTGCCTGCGGCTCGACGTCGACATCCTCGCGATCGCGGCGGACGGCAACCGGGTGCTGGTCGAGCGCATCGACCGCGTGATCGAGCATGACGGCCGCGAATCCATGGCCGCACCGGTGATGGGGATCTTCGAGGTGAAGGACGGCCGGATCACGGCCTGGCGTGACTACTTCGACACGATTCCCTTCGCGAACCAGCAGCATCCGGGCTCGACGCGTGACTGAACGACCCCGGGCCGCCCGGTCTGCGCGGTCCCCGCGGATTCCCGGAGGGTCGCGAGAAAGCGGTTTGTTAAGCTGCCGCCTGGTGTAGTGTTCCCGGGGAGCATTCCAGGCAGCACGACACCAGAACCTGCCCCGTGATGCCGCATGTGTCGTCATGCCGCATGATCGAGACAGGCTCCCGGATCCGGACGGCGACAGGACGGGGGGCAGACTCATGGCCTACACGACCGCGGACATCCGCAATCTGGCGCTCATCGGTCACGCCGGGGCCGGCAAGACGCTGCTGGCCGAGGCGCTGCTCTACAAGGCCGGTGCCACACGCTCGATGGGCGACCCCGCGCGCGGCACCACAGTCTGCGACTTCGATCCCTTCGAGAAGGAGATCGGGCATTCGCTCGACGTCGCGGCCTGCCATTTCGACTTCCAGGGCCGCCACGTCAATCTGCTCGATACGCCGGGTTACCTCGACCTGCTCGGGCGCTCGCAGGCGGTACTGCCCGCCGTCGAGACCGCCGTCGTGGTCATCGACGCGCTGTACGGTCCCGGCATCGGCACGCGACGCATGATGGAAGCCGCGACCGCGCGCGGGCTCGATCGCATCATCGTGGTCAACAAGATCGACCAGCGCGGCGTGGACCTGCCCGGGCTGCTCGCGGGCCTGCGTGAAGCGTTCGGACCCGAGTGCCTGCCAATCAACCTGCCCGTGCAGGGTGGCGCAGGGGTCACAGACTGCTTCTTCTCGCGCGAGGGGCCCACCGCGGATTTCTCCAGCGTCGCCGAGGCACATGGCGTGACCGTCTCTTCACTGCGGCAGGCCAACAGCGCGCTGCTGGAGCGATACCTCGGCGGCGATGAGTCCATCGCGGCCGAACAGCTGCACGATCCCTTCGAGCAGGCGCTGCGCGAAGGCCATCTGGTCCCCGTGTGCTTCACCTCGGCGCAGACGGGCGCGGGCGTGGTGGAACTGCTGGAGCTGATCGCGAAGCTCATGCCCTGCCCGCTCGAGGCGAACCCGCCCGAATTCGTGAAGGGTGAAGGCGATGCTGCGCGACCGGTCGCCGTGCGCCCCGACCCGGCACTGCACGCGCTCGCGCACGCCTTCAAGCTGCGGCTCGATCCCTACCAGGGCCGTATCGGGCTCATGCGCGTGCACCAGGGTGTGCTGCGCACCGGCGCGCAGCTCTTCGTCGGTGACCAGCGCAAGCCCTTCAAGGCCACCCATCTCTACAAGCTGCAGGGCGCTGCGCTGCAGGAAGCCCCGGCCGCGATTCCGGGCGACATCTGCGCCGTGACCAAGGTCGAGGAGCTGCACTTCGACGCGGTGGTGCACGAATCGCACGACGAGGACCACCACCACCTGCGGCCCGTTGCGGCACCGCCCGCAATGCAGGGCGTTGCCATCAGCGCCGCGCGCCACGGCGA
>CAYWMY010000229.1:0-5039 GCA_964459405.1 uncultured Steroidobacteraceae bacterium
CAACCGGCTT
The DNA here is from genome assembly GCA_964459405.1 of uncultured Steroidobacteraceae bacterium. GTDB lineage: Bacteria > Pseudomonadota > Gammaproteobacteria > Steroidobacterales > Steroidobacteraceae > CAYWMY01. Next base: position 11 of record CAYWMY010000229.1, read on the forward strand.
GACGACGTAGTCGTCGGCTCCGGCATCGAGGCCTCGCACACGGTCGTCAATGGCATCGCGCGCCGTCAGCAGCAGCACGGGTGTCCGGTCGCCGCGTGCGCGCAGGCGACGCAGCAGGTCGAGGCCGGCCAGGCGGGGCAGACCGAGATCGAGCACGACAGCCGAGAATTCCTCACCGGCCAGCGCTGCGTCCGCGGCTGCGCCGTCCCGCAGCCAGTCCACGGCAAAACCGGCCTGTCGCAGGCCGGTCTGCAGCGCATCGCCCAGCAGGCTGTCGTCCTCGACCACGAGGATACGCATGAATCAATGTTCCTCTTCGTGCTCGTCGTCGTCGTCGTGTTCTTCGCGCAGGGCAGCACCGCCACCTGCCTCGTCGCGGTAACCGGCCCGCTCCACGGCGGCGAGCAGCGACCCGGAAGGCGAGGTGGCCATCGTGCCGGCCCAGATCGCACCGATGCCCGCGAGCAGCAGCACCGCGACGACCGCCCGGGCGCCCTCGGCCGGCTCGCCGGTCGCACGGTCCTTGCGGCCGCTGATCATGGAGCGTGGCAGATTCTCACGATGCGCGAGGCTGCTGGCAATCACCCCGGCGACGTGAATCAGCACCAGCACCAGCCAGGTATTGGCCACGACCTCGTGCGCCTCCTCGAACAGCTCGCCGCCGATGTCATTGTAGTGCAACCAGCCCGTGAGGCCCGTCGCGAGCGCAAGCGCCAGCATGCCGTAGATGGCCCAGCTGCCGGCTGGATTGTGCCCGACGTATTCCGCCGGTTGCCTGTGCGCGAGCCGCCGCAGATATCCGGCCACGGCACCGGGGCCGTAGGCGAAGGCGCGGAAGCGCGCGTAGCGCGTGCCGGCGAAGCCCCAGACGAGCCGGAATGTCACGAGCGCCAGGACTGTATAGCCCAGCGTGACGTGCACGAGTCGCCACCGCTCCGACTCCGCGAGCAGATAGGCGCCCACGAAGGCAGACGCCAACAGCCAGTGAAAGACTCGCACCGGAAGGTCCCAGACGAGGATGCGTCGTGCCATGTCGATCTCCTTTCATGAGCCCGGCACCATGTGATGCCGGGTGATGTTTCATCTAGCGCGGAATGCGGATCTCGTGCTCGCTGAACCGACCCTCCGCCGCACGGGGATGGCAGGCAGCGCAATTGGCGGGCCCCTTGATCGCCGTCCGGCGGAATACCGGGGCACCGATCTCGTCGTGCTCGTGCAGGAACCAGGGCATTTCAGTCAGGCGCAACACCGGCCGTGCCGGCGGCCGCGCCGGCTCGCGACCGGCGTTCGCCTGCAGCCAGTCGTGGATCATGCGGCTCGTCGGCGCATCGATGGAGGCATCGGTGCCGAAGTGCCGGTCGAGTTGCGCCATCACGGCGCGCCAGGACGACGGCGGCAGGCCGCGTGCCGGGTAAGGCACGTGGCAGCTGCCGCATTCCTCGCGATACAGCCGCGCGGCCATGCTGTCCGCGGCGGAACCGGCATGCTTGGGCTCATCGGCGGCGGCCGCGGCCGCAAGGACGAGCGTGGCGACGCCCGGCAGGGCGAGCAGGGTGCCGAGCCGGCGAGGGCGTCGGGATCGCAGGTCGTTGCACATGATGCACTCCTCAGCAGGTCAGGGAATTCAGCCAGGTGATGAAGTCGCCCTTCTCGACGGCCGTGCATTCGCGCCCGAGCACGTCGCGACAGTTCCGGCGAAACCATTTCTCGACCTTCGCGACATCCGTGAAGCGCGACGGGTTCGCGCCCGGCGCCAGCGGCTGGATCCGCCTGCCGGTCACGGCGTGTTCTCCGACCCGACGCGGGTCGCTGGTGTGACAGCTGCCGCAGCTCCAGTCCTTTCCGCGGCGCTCGTAGAGCGCGCGGCCGCGCGCCGCGGAGAAGCCCTGAATTCCGGGCGCAGCCCCCGCTGCCGCGGCGTAGTCGCGCAGCAGCGCATCGGGAGTGGTCGAGCCGGCTGAGGTTGCGACCAGCGCGAGCATTACAAAGCAGACCAATCTGCTGGACATGGTGCGACTCCTGTTCCGGTGCGGAACGGAAGCTACGCGCCGAGTCTTAGCGGACGATTAAGGAGCCCCTTCGGGCCTTGAGCACCGCGGCCTTCGACGCCGCGATGCCAGGGCCCGACGCACTCGGGGCGCGGCCGCGCACCGGCCCGGGACCGCGGGATGCGCCACGACGCCGCGTGCCGTGACGGCGACGAATCCAGCGCCGACGTACCGCGCGTCAAGACCGTCCGCCGCGTCGCGTGGTCCGGCCTGAAGGACGGCGAGGCAGCCCGGGCCGCCGATCCGTCACATCGGACTTTGCCTATAATCGGTTCCACCTACTCCGGGGAGTGCCGACCGTGCTGCAACGTGAATACTCGAAGCTCTACATCGATGGCGCCTGGCAGACGCCGGACTCGAAGGCCCGCTTCGACATCGTCTCGCCGCACAGCGGCAAGGTCATCGGGCATGTGCCGAATGCATCCACAGTCGACATCGATCGCGCCGTCGAAGCGGCGCGGCGCGCCTTCTATGAAACCGACTGGAAGACTCGTCCGGTCGACGAGCGCGCGCGGATGTGCGAGCGGCTGGCAGCGTTGATCGCAAAGCACCAGCCGGAATTCCGTGACCTGATCGTGGACGAGCTCGGCTGCACGCGCTTCCTGGCCGATGTCTATCAGTCCGTCGCGCCGACGCTGCACTGGAACTACTACGCCGCCGTCGGCCGACACACCCGCTTCGCGGAGGTCCGTGAATCGGATCTGACCCCGCTCGCCGGCAGCGCCGGCGGGACGATCGTCAGGTACTCGAACAAGAGCCTCGTGGTCAAGGAGCCGGTCGGCGTCGTGGCCATCCTGTGCGCCTACAATTTCGCGCTGCCGGGCATTGCCCAGAAGACGGCGCCGGCGCTGGTGGCCGGTTGCACGGCTGTGGTCAAGGTGCCCGAGCAGGACCCGCTGGCGATCTTCGCAATGGCCGACCTGATCACCGAAGCGGGCTTCCCGCCCGGCGTGATCAACATCGTCGCTGCCGACGCGAAGTCGTCGAAGCATCTCGTCGAGCACCACCATGTCGACATGGTGAGCTTCACCGGCTCGACCGAGGTCGGCAAGCAGATCGGGCGCGCCTGTGCCGAGCAGATCAAGCCCTGCGTGCTCGAGCTCGGCGGCAAATCCGCCGCCATTGTGCTGCCGGACGCCGATATCGACGCGATCCTGCCAGTCCTGGTCGGCATCAGCGTCGGCACCAACAGCGGCCAGAGCTGCGTCTGTATCAGCCGGTTCATCGTGCCGCGCGCCCGGTATGAGGAAATCGCCTCGAAGCTGGTCACGGCCTTCGAAGCACTGAAGATCGGCAATCCACACGAACCGGACACCGTGATCAGTCCGTTGATCTCGAAAGTGCACCGCGATCGCGTGCTGGATCTGATCCGCAGAGGTGTCGCCGAGGGCGCAACGATTGCGACCGGCGGCAGGATCCCGAAGTCTCCCGCAACGGGCTGGTATCTCGAGCCGACCCTGCTGACGAACGTCAGCAACGACATGACGGTGGCTCAGGAGGAGTTCTTCGGCCCCGTCGTGGCGCTGATCCCCTACGACACCGAAGAAGACGCCGTACGCATCGCCAACGACAGCAAGTACGGCCTCGCTGGCTGCGTATTCACGCGCGATGCCGTGCACGGCTTCGATATCGCGCGACGTATCCGCACCGGCATATTCTCGGTCAACACTTTCGCGGCCGACTTCAATTCGCCGTTCGGCGGTTTCAAGCAGTCCGGTATCGGGCGCGAGCACGGTCCCGGCGCAATCGACGAATACCTGCTCGAACGCACGATTACGGTGAGCCCCGACGCCGAACTGCCCGGCGAGGTTATTGCCGGTATCGAGCGGGTGCCGCCACCTTTCCAATGAGTTCGAGGTCTGCTCGCGGCGTCCGCTGAACCGGTCCCTTCGGCCAGCCGCGGATTCATGACCTTCTCGCCGGTGTCTGCGCAGTCGACAGCGGGGCATTCAGCCAGGTGAGACGTCCCCCTTCTCGACAGCCGTGCCTTCGCGCCCGAGCCTGTCGCGAAGGGAACCCGCAGCGTGTGATCTGCGCCGTCCCGATCCCATTCGGGACCGGGACAGTTGCTGTGGATTCGACTGTTGCGAGACCGCCGACGCGCGCGGCGCATCCGGTGGCACTCCTCGGCTCCTGCCGGCTTTCTCAGAACCTGTAGCGGACACCGACGTCGAAGCTGCGCTCCGGGCCCACGTAGATCCCCTGGCGCAGGCTCGCGATATAGCGCTCATCGGTCAGGTTCTTGACCGTGGTGCCGACGCTCAGATGCGTGTTCACGTCGTAGGTCAGGCTCAGGTCGAGCAGCGTGTATGCATCGATACGGCCCGTGAAGAACCCGCTCAGATTCTCGGTGATCGGCCGCGTATTCAGCACGTCCGTGTATTGAGCACTCGTGTGGTGCAGATTGAGCATGCCGCGGAAACCACCGGCGGAGTACGTCAGCCCCAGATTCGCGAGCCATTCCGGTGTATACGGCACGCGGTTTCCGTCGGGTGTCGTGAGCGCACCGTCACGGGCGAAGCGGTTGCCGTTGAACTCCGCATCCGGAATGTAGGTGACATTGGCGTTGACGCTGAACCCGCTACCGGCGTCGATCTCGATGCCGGCTTCGATGCCCTGATGGACGGTCTTGCCACCGTTGGTCACCTGGAAGTCGCTGTTGCTGTTGGCCGGAATGATCTGGTTGTCGAAATCCATGCGGAACAGCGTCAGCTCGTACCCGACGCGCGCCACGCGCCCGCGTATACCCGTCTCGAAGTTCCATGAGCGCTCGGCATCGAGGCGCTGATCCTGAAAGCCGCTCAGCGCATCGCTGTTCAGGGCGGGCGAGAACGCCTTGTAGGCACTGGCGAACAGCTGCAGGCCGGGCGTGAACTGGTGTGTCACGCCGAGCCCGGGCAGGACCTCCGTATTGTCGGTATCGGCCCGGCCACCCTGTGTCGCCGGGATACGCCGGTCCTTGCGCTTCTGCTCATAGCTCT
>CAYWMY010000230.1:0-2493 GCA_964459405.1 uncultured Steroidobacteraceae bacterium
AAGATATCCTTGCCAATGCCAAGGTACGCGAGGTTTACTTAGGCGAGAATTTCAGGCTCTAGCCGCCGCCTGCACCACGCCGCACCGCAGCGATGCGATGGAGGTGCCGGGGCGTCCGGAGCCGCGCCCGGAAGGCCGCGAATGCGGCCCGGCCGGTGTGGCTGCCAGAGGACAGAGGTCACCCCTCCCCCGATGCTGAAACCCTCGCTGCAACTCCGAATCGGTCAGCAGCTGACCATGACGCCCCAGCTGCAGCAGGCCATACGCCTCCTGCAGCTGTCCACCCTGGAGCTGCAGGCGCAGATTCGCGAGGCCCTCGAAACCAACGTGATGCTCGAGGCGGACGAGGAGCCGGACGCCTCCGCCTCGCTGGAACAGTACGGCGACACGTCCGATCCTGAACCCGGGGCACAGGGCCCGGACAGCGGCGAGCCGGTCGTCGAGATCGGCGACGACTGGACCGAGCCGACGGCGGCTGTGTCCGACTCGCCCTGGTCTGGCGGTGGTGATGACGACGAGCGCGATGGCGACCTCGCGACCGCCGGCGAGACACTGCACAGCCACCTGAGCTGGCAGCTCGAACTCGCGCGCCTGTCGCCGAAGGAACGGGCCATCGGCCGCGTGGTCATCGACGCAATCAACGACGACGGCTACCTGACCGAGTCGCTGGAGAGCCTGGTACAGATCCTCGCTCCGGACGTCGAGGCCACTGCAGGGGAAGTCGGGAACGTGCTGCGTGTGGTGCAGCAGTTCGACCCCGTCGGTGTCGGCGCACGCTCCATCGGCGAGTGCCTGGAGCTGCAGCTCGCGCAGATCGACCCCGCGACGCCGGGCCATGCCACGGCCACGGCCATCGCGCACCAGCACCTCGAACTGGTTGCATCACAACAGCACACGCTGCTGCGGCGCGAGACGCGCTGCAGCCAGGAGGAGCTGGAACAGGCACTCGCACTGCTGCGGTCGTGCCACCCGCGGCCCGGCGCATCACTGCAACCGGCCACCACCGAATACATCGTGCCCGACGTGTTCGTGCGCCGCTCCGCGCCGGGCTGGGTCGTCGAGCTGAATCCCGCGGCGGTGCCGCGCGTGCGTCTCAACAGCGGCTACGCCGGCCTGATCACGCGCGCCTCGGAGCACGCGACGCTGCGCACACAGCTGCAGGAGGCGCGCTGGCTGCTGCGCAGCCTCGAGATCCGCAACGAGACGCTGATGAAGGTCGCGCGCTGCATTGTGCAGCGCCAGGTGGCCTTCCTCGAGCAGGGCGAGGAGTCGATGCAGCCGATGGTGCTGAAGGACATCGCCGGCGCCATCGAAATGCACGAGTCGACCGTCTCGCGCGTGACGACGGGAAAATACATGCATACTCCGCGTGGAGTATTCGAGTTCCGGTACTTTTTCTCCAGCCACGTCGCCGGCGACGACGGCAGCGGGATCTCGTCCACGGCGATCCGGGCGAAGATACGCAGATTGATTGCACGCGAATCCGCGGATGCGCCGCTCAGCGACAGCCGTATCGCCGACATCCTGTCGGCGGAAGGCGTTCAGGTGGCCAGACGCACAGTCGCCAAGTACCGTGAAGCCATGGGAATCGCCTCTTCGGGAGACCGCCGCCGCGCGGTGCCCCGATAGAGGCGGCTGTCGAGCGATTCAAGAGAAGGAGACGATCATGCAGTTGATGCTCACCGGCCACCACGTCGAGGTCACCCCGGCGCTCAGGACCTACGTCGAGAAGAAGCTCGACCGCATCGTGCGGCATTTCGACAACGTCATCGACGTGCACTGCGTACTGACCGTGGAGAAGCTCCAGCACAAGGCCGAGGCGACGCTGGCGGTCAGCGGTGCTAAAATTTACGCCGATGCGATCGATGGCGATATGTATGCGGCAATCGACGCCCTGACGGACAAGCTCGACCGACGCGTCAAGAAGCACAAGGAAAAGATCACCGATCACCACGCTGCAGAAGCCCAGAAGAGCCGCCTGTCATAGGTCCCGGTGGATCGGCAGGAGGCGGGTGCAGCCCTCCTGCCGATCATGAACGACACCACTTTTCTTTCTCCGGCACGCGTCGTCGTCGGCGCGCACGTCCGCAGCGTCAAACACCTGCTCGATCTCGCGGCCTCGCTGCTGGCGGGCGAGACAGGCGGACTTTCGCCGGAGTCCGCCGTCAACGCCCTGCTGGCCCGCGAGCGACTGGGCAGCACAGCGATCGGTGGTGGTGTGGCGGTGCCCCACGGTCGCGTGGCCACGGTACAGGCGCCGCGGGCCGCGGTGCTGCGGCTCGCCGAGCCCGTGGACATGGAGACTCCGGATGGCCGGGGCGTCGACCTGGTGGTCGCCGTGCTGGTCCCCGAGAAGTGCGGCACCGAGGACATCGCGGTGCTCTCCGGGCTGGTCCAGAGCCTGACCGATACCGCCTTCTGCGACATGCTGCGTGCGGCCGGCAGCTCACGGGCGCTGTTCGACCTGCTGGCCAGCAACTGGCGCGGGGCAGC
>CAYWMY010000230.1:2593-5034 GCA_964459405.1 uncultured Steroidobacteraceae bacterium
GCCCGTCGCAGGGCGTATGATCCCGTCATTCAACAGATGAAGCCGGTTCACATGCGTCTCGTGATCGTGAGCGGCCTGTCCGGCTCGGGCAAGAGCGTCGCGCTCAACATGCTCGAGGACATCGGCTGGTACTGCATCGACAATCTGCCAGCCGGGCTGGTGCAGGGGCTGGTGGCGCACTCGGTACGCGCAGAAGAGCCGATGTACCGCCACATGGCGATCGGCCTCGATGCCCGCAACCGTCCCGCCGACCTCGCACTGCTGCCTGCGATGCTGCAGGACCTGCGCCGGTCCGGCCTGCGCTGCGAAACGATCTACCTGCACGCCGGCGACGGCGTGATCCTCAAGCGCTACGCGGAGACCCGCCGCCGGCATCCGCTGGTGCGCGAGGACGTCAGCCTGGCCGAGGCGATCGAACAGGAGCGCCAGCTGCTGCATCCGCTGGCCGATACCGCGGACCTCATCATCGACACCTCGGCCATGAGCGTGCATGTGCTGCGCGAAACCGTGCGCAGCCGCGTCGAGCAGCGCCGCGAGGGGCGGCTGTCGATCCTGTTCGAGTCCTTCGGTTTCAAGCACGGGGTACCCGGCGACGCCGATTTCGTGTTCGATGCACGCACGCTGCCGAATCCATACTGGGAGCCCGCGCTGCGCGAGCTGACCGGCCGCGACGGGCAGGTCGTGGCATTCCTCGAGTCGCACGCCAGCGTCGCCGGCCTGCTCGACGACATCGTGCAGTTCCTCGAGAACCGCATTCCGGACTACCAGCGCAACAACCGCGGCTACCTGACGGTGGCGGTCGGCTGCACGGGTGGCCAGCACCGGTCCGTCTATCTCGTCGAACGCCTCGCCGCGCACTTCAGCGCGCAGTATCCGCAGGTCCTCGCCCGCCATCTCGGCCTGTCGCGGTAACGCTGAGCGACCCGACTGCGGGCACGGCCGCCCACGACGGCGGGCGGCGCCTGCAATCGAGCCGTGATTGTCGTGGCATCCCGCAGTAGACTCGCGGCGCCCGACAGCCTGCCCCGGTGATGCGCGATGGTCACCGCCCGCACGGGACTTCGGCTCTGGAACGCGCCATGGAACCAAAGAAGATCGACACCCCCGGAGACCGCGAATCGCGCATCGCGGTGCTGCGTGCCGCGCTCGACCGCGGCACGCTGCGCGCGGTGGAGCGCATGGTCAATGCCATGCATCCGGCCGAGGTCGCGCTGCTGATCGAGTCACTGCCACCGGCGCAGCGCGAACTGGTCTGGGAACTCGTCGAGCCCGACCTGGGCGGCGAGGTGCTGATCGAACTGCCCGAGGAGGTGCGCGAGGGTCTGATCGGCGGCATGGAGACGGCCGAGCTCGTGGCCGCCGCCGAAGGCCTCGATGTCGACGACCTCGCCGATCTGCTGGACGAGCTGCCCGAGGCCGTGACGCAGCAGGTGCTGCGCTCCATGGATCAGCGTGACCGCGAGCGCCTGACCACGGTCATGGCATTCCCGGAGGACAGCGCGGGCGGTCTCATGAACACCGACACCGTCAGCGTGCGCCCCGACGTGACGCTCGAGGTCGTGCTGCGATACCTGCGCATGCGTGGCGAGCTGCCGGAGAAGACCGACTGCCTGTTCGTCGTGGACCGCAACGACCAGTACCGCGGCATCCTGCCCGTCACGCGGCTGCTCACGGATGATCCCGACCGGACGGTGGCCGACGCGCTCGACGCCGAAGTGGCCGGCATTCCCCCGGAGATGTCGGCCAGCGAGGTCGCCCATCTGTTCGAGGGCCGTGACCTGCTGTCCGCGGCCGTGGTCGGCGGCAACGGGCGCCTGCTCGGCCGCATCACCATCGACGACGTCGTCGACGTCGTGCGTGAGCAGGCCGAGCATCCGATGCTGACGGCGGCCGGCCTGTACGACGAGGAGGACGTGTTCGCGGGCGTGCGGCGCAGCGCCAGACGACGCGCGCTGTGGCTCGGCGTGAACCTGCTGACCGCGTGCCTCGCAGCCTGGGTCGTCGGCCTGTTCGAAGCAACCATCGAGCGCGTCGTGGCGCTCGCGGTGCTGATGCCGGTGGTGGCCAGCATGGGCGGCATCGCCGGCACGCAGACAGCCACGCTGATCATCCGCGGCATTGCGCTGGGCCAGGTGCAGCAGGCCAATGCTCGCTGGCTGTTCTTCAAGGAACTGGCCGTCGGCGCACTGAACGGCGTTGCCTCGGCCACAGTGATCGCACTCGCGACCCGGGCCTGGTTCGGGACCTGGAGGATCGCGGCCATCATCTTCGCCGCCATGATCATCAACCTCGCCGCCGCCGCGGCGGCCGGCGTGCTGATCCCGCTCACGCTCAAGCGCCTGCGCATCGATCCCGCGCTCGCGGGTGGCGTGATCCTGACGACTGTGACCGACTGCGTGGGCTTCGCCGTGTTTCTCGGCCTGGGCGCTCTCTTCCTCGCC
>CAYWMY010000231.1:0-4971 GCA_964459405.1 uncultured Steroidobacteraceae bacterium
TAGTACACCTCGTTGAAGGCCGCGACGGCATGCCGGTTCAGCGCGATGCCCGGCGCGTCGAAGGGCACCGACAGCCGGCTGCGGCGCAGGGCGGGCCACGGTTGCGCGGTGCGGCCGAGGTCCGCGAGACGCGCCAGGCTCGCGTGCTCACCGCGGTAGACGAGGGAACGTCCCAGCGATGTGCCGCGCGCCAGGCAGTCGATCCAGGCGACCGAATACGGCAGTGGACTGTCCGTACCCAGCAGGCGGATCGCCTCGCCGAGATTCGCAGCGACGAGCGTGTGCTGCGTGATCCAGCCGGTCTCGACCGGCACCAGCCGGAATGTCGCGTCGAGCACGGTGCCCGTGAGGCCCATGCCGCCCTGCGTGGCGTGGAACAGGTCGGCGTTCTCACCGCGTGAGCAGCGCACGACGCCACCGTCGGGCAGTGCCAGCGTGAAGCTCTCCACCGTATCGCCGAACCCGCCAACCAGATGGTGATTCTTGCCGTGTACGTCGGAGGCGAGCATGCCGCCCACCGAGACGTAGCGCGTGCCGGGCACCACCAGCGGGAAGTAGCCACGCGGCAGGAAGGTCTCGATGATGTCGGTCAGCAGGGTTCCCGCTTCGACGGTCAGCAGCCCCGAGCCGGGATCGAAGGCCATCATGCGCGCGAGCCGGCCCGTCAACAGGGTCTGGCGTGTGCCGATGGCCGCATCGCCGTATGCACGGCCGTTGCCGCGCGCGATGAGCCCGGTGGCGCCGGACTGCAGCGCGAGCACGTCGCGACCGGTGAACGGCCACAGTGGCTCGGCCTCGTGCACCGGGAACCGGCCCCAGCCGCTGAACTTCATGGGGTCGCCCGTGCGGCCGCGAAGGTGTAGCGGTTGTCGAGGTGGAACTTGATGACGTACCCGATGCCGAGGCCGATCACGGCGCCCAGGTACTTGGCGAAAGTGGTCTGCCAGATGTGGAAGAACGTGAATTCGAACGCCCAGAACACCAGGGTCGTGAACACGCTGAACAGCCCGTACTGGAAGATCTTGCGGACCTCGGCCGTGCGGGTCGTGGTCACGTCCTGGAAGATGTAGTGCTTGTCGAGCAGGTACTTGACGCCGAAGCCCACGATCGTGCCGGCGAGAATGGAGGCCTGCAGCCGCCAGCGCGGCATCAGCCGGTAGACGACCTCCTGAGAGGCCAGGTTGGCGGCGATCGAGATCACGACGAAGACCAGGTAGAGCCAGGCGGTTCGCAGCGGCGGCCTCGGGCGGCGGATAGCGTTATCGGAGGTCATTCGGAGCCGCGTGAGTGCTGTGAATGGCGCCAGCTTGCACCAGCGACGCCCGGGATGTCTGTGATGTTCCTGCTTGTCACGGACGATGCGCCCGTGGAAACTCGCGCGGGTCCTCAAGGCTCTGCCCCGCCGGGCGACGGTGCGGGTTCGCGCAGGGACCACCGCGTGGCCGAATTCTAGCGAGGAACCGTGCATGTCGTCAGGTGCTGAGGCGTCGACAGACCCGGATCGGTCTGCCGGAGCAATTGCCGCGGGTGACTTGCGGCTGCGCCGCCACGCGCGGTGCATGCTGGTCGCGGCCGCCTACCTCGGCCTCGCGCTGGTCCTCACCAGCATCTGGTTCAACTCCGGCTCCCGGTTCAACAGTTACGCCCGCGCCGAGTTCGTCGACCTCATCGAGGGCACCGGCTATCGCCCCTTCGTGCACCGCTTACTGGTGCCCGCGGTGGTCCGTGGTGCGCGTGCGCTGGTCGGCGAGGGGACGCGCGAGCGCCTGATCGACGCGCATCCGGTCTTTCTCGAGCTGGGGACCCGCTACGAATTCGAGGACCCGAGCTACGGTTTCGAGCTGGTGCTGTGCTTCGCGGTCTGGTACCTGGCGATGGCGGGCTTCCTGTTCGGCATGCGGGCCGTGGCCCGCGCCCTGTACGAACGGCCCGGAAGCACTGCCGACCTGGTGCCGCTCGTGGCTGCGTTCTCCCTGCCGATGTTCTTCGCCGAAGGCGCGCACTATCTCTACGACCCCACCGATCTGGCCCTGAGCACCTGGTGCATCTACGCGATCGCGTCGGGGCGGACGCGGCTCTTCTACGTCGTGTTCGCCGCTGCGCTGCTGAACAAGGAGACCGCGGCGGTCTTCGTGGCATTGTTCGCGCTGGCGCGCTTCGGACGTGAGACGCCAGGCCGCCTGGGCGCGCACCTGGTGGCGCAGTGCGCGCTGGTCGCGGCCCTGCTCGTCCTGACCCACGTGCTGTTCGGTGAGAACCCCGGAGGCGTGGTCGAGCGGCGACTCGCGGCCAACCTGCGCGAGCTTGCCGCAGCCGGTTTCCTGCTGTCGCCGGAGCGCGTCGCGGCGCTCGCGCTGTTCGCCTGCCTGCTGTTCGCGCGTTTCGAATCGAGGCCGGCGTTCCTGCGGATCGGGCTCGTGGTGCCCGCCATCCTGGCGCCACTCTATGTTGCTGGAGGCGTGTGGGGCGAGATCCGTGTGTTCCTGCCGGCGTACCCCATTCTGGCCATGCTCGCAGGCGAGACCCTCTTCGCGATCGCGGGCCGGCCGCTGATCGCGGCCCGCGCCGCACAGCCGCCACTGCTGGTGCCCGAGTTGTCCTGGCTCGTATTCGTGGTGCAGGCCTTCGTCATCGTGCTGGGCGCGGTCAGCCTCACGCTGCTGTTGCAGCAGCTGCCCTGAGACGCGGCGGCGCGCGCCGCGGCGGCGTCCGGGCCGTCACATGGCGGTCATGCGGCTGTCATCGTGCGGCCGTCCCGGTTCCTGCACGGCCGGCCGCCGCAGCCGCAGCAGCCGTGCAACGGGCCAGGCCGCGAAGATCGCGAGCACCGGCACGAGCGCCATGCTGTATCGCGCCTGCGCGTGGATCGGCAGGTAGACGCCCATGGTGTAGACGGAGAGCAGCAGCAAGAGGCCCGTCAGGCGGCGATCGCCCGCGCGCAGCGCGAGGAGCATTCCGGCGAGTCCGAGCAGCAGGTAGGGCAGCTGTGCGGCCAGGTTCGTCTGCGTCGATCGGCTGTTCTTGCCGGCGAACCAGAAATTGAACAGGTTCCGGGACATGCACTTCAGCAGCAGCCCGGGTGACTCGCGGTACTGCTCCGCGACCCGCTGGCCCAGGAAGCCGTTGAAGCGGACTTCGTCGCGGGGATCGAAGAAGTAGATGTAGTAGTGATCGTCGAAGCGGTATCCCTGCTGGCGCGCGAGCTCGACGCGTTCTGCCGCCGCCTCCCGGTCGAGCGCCCTGAAGCCCTTCGCCGCGGACCAGTTCCTGCAGATGTAGTTGCCCGCATGAGCGGCGATGCCCTGGACGCTGGCCGTCGGCACGAACCGGCCGGTCAGCGCGTAATTGCGCGCGATCCACGGCGACAGGACCAGCGCGGCGCAGGCGAACACGAGGCCGATCCGCGAGGCGGCCACGAGGAGCTTCGGCCGTGCGGAATCGAACAGCAGGAAGTAGCCGAGCAGAAAGACCGGGAACAGCAGCGCGGTGCTGCGGAACAGCGAGGTCAGCCCGAGGACGAATCCCGCGAGGGCGTAGTCGCGCAGCCTGCCCGTCCGCAGCGCGCGCCAGGTCGCGGTGAGGAAGCACAACAGCAGGAAGATGAAGCTGATCTCGACGCCGCCGCGCAGTTCGGCAATCACGATGCCCGGATGCAGCAGAAACAGCACGGGCGCGATCAGCGCCGGCCAGCGGGCCGCCGGCCACAGGTCGCGCGCCAGGCGCGCGATGAGTCCCGCGGCGAGGGTCGACAGCAGCAGGTTGGCGGCCTTCACGGCGACGAGTCCGTAACCGAACAGCGCGAACAGCGCGGCCAGCAGCAGCGGGTAGCCGGGCTCACGCGTCAGCGTGGGGGCGGTGTCGGGTGTGAACCGATAGCCATCGCCCTCGACGATGCTGAGGGCCAGCATGTCGTACTGGTCCGAAAAGCCGAGCCCATACGAGCGGCCGAGCGCGGACTCGTAGGCGGGCAGTACCACGAAGAACAGCAGCGACTTCAGCACGGAGATCGTCAGGATCACCAGCATCGCGGCGCGCAGGGAAGTGGTCGCGGCAGGGCGGGTCGACATGCTCACTGGCCCCGGTCAGTCGATGCCCGTGGGGGGTGGTGCCACGTCCAGACGACTGTCCGGCGCCACCAGGTAATCGACGAGGCTCGTTCTGCCGCGCGGATCGGCGATGCCGCCGAACATCATCGTGGTGCCGGGGGCGAACCCCGCCGGATCCTTCAGGAACGCATCGAGACGCTGGCGAGTCCAGGTGCCGCCCAGGCGGCGCAGCGCCTCTGAGTACTCGTAGCCCGGCAGCGAGGCGATCCGGCGGCCATGGATGCCCTTGAGGCTCGGACCGACACTGGGTGTATCGCCGTGCGCGACGTGACAGGCCGCACAGGCCTCGTACAGGGCCTCGCCCGAGCCCGTGTCCTCGCTGGGTTCGAGAAAGATCATGGATTCACGGTCGGTCCACAGCACGATCTCGCCACCGTGCCCTTCGAGCACGTCGCGGATGCGCTCGCCGATGGGGATCTGCTCGGTGTGCACGACGCGGTTGTCGCGGATCCGCATGCGGAACAGCGTCTGGCCGGCCAGCGACGAGACCAGCAGATCGCCCTTCCACGCCGGGAACAGCGGGCTCGTGATCTCGATCAGGTTCGACGGACCGATCGACGGATACCAGGAATAGAAGGGCTGTTCGAAGCCGTCATGGCTTCCCGGCACCAGCGACAGCGGCCAGCCGAGCGTGCCGTACTCGGTGCCGTAGGTTGCGATCGGCCAGCCGTAGTTGGCGCCCCTGCGGATGCGGTTGAGTTCGTCGCCGCCACGCGGGCCGTGCTCGGTCTCCCACAGGGTGCCGTCGGGCGCGAGATGCAGGCCCTCGGGATTGCGGTGGCCCAGGCTGTAGATCGTGCTCGAGCCGTCGCGCAGGTCGATTGACAGGATCTTGCCGTAGGAGCCTTCCGGATCCTGCGACGCC
>CAYWMY010000232.1:0-4970 GCA_964459405.1 uncultured Steroidobacteraceae bacterium
TCGAGCACGATGGTGGCGTTGCTGATGGCGTTCCTGCGCGGATCCGACCAGGCCGTGTGAATCAGCACGCCCGGCACCGTGATCTTGAGCCAGGTCGTGCCGCAATGGGCCGGAATCACCATCATGTTGGTCGGCTCGCCCAGGCTGCAGAAGTCGGCGACCGCGCCATGGCTGATCGCGTACTTCGTGCCGACACCGTAACCCTGATACTTGGGACCGTCGTAGTCGTTGATGGGCGACTTCTCGATCTCGCCGCAGACGCCCGCGACCACGACGTCTCCGGCGAGCTTGATGCCGGCGGCGCGGATGGCCTCGGTCGCGACCACGTAGGTCGCGAGCGCGCTCTTCATGTTGAACGAGCCCATGCCGTAGATCCATTCGTCATCGACCACGGTGCCTTCGCAGCGGTAGCCGATGCCGCGATGCGCCTGCTCGGGACCGAAGGAAGTGTCGAGGTGACCGTTGAACATGAGGGTCTTGCCCTTGCCGGCACCCTCGAGCAGGCCCACCGCGTTGTAGCGGTTGTCGCCGATGGGCTGCAGCGTCGAGCGGAAGCCCGCGCCGCGCATCACCTCGTGAAGTGCGCGGGCCATGTCGCCCTCGAAGCCCGTCGGGCTCGGCACGTTGACGAGCTGGACCACGAGGTCCACGAGCCGGTTGCGGTTGATCTCGGCCACGGCGCGGCTGACCAGTACTGCATCTGCTTTCTTCGGCATGTCTGCTCTACCTCTTCGTTCCGTCCGGAAGCGGCGGCTCAGGAACCCGCCACAATGTGGGTCGTCAGCGTTCCGAGCCTGTCGATCTTCGCCTCGACCAGGTCGCCGGGCTGCAGCCACTCGGGATTCGCCATGCCCGCCGCCACGCCCGGCGGGCTGCCGCTGGTGATGATGTCGCCGGGCTCGAGTGTGGTGTTCGACCACCACGACACGAGCTCCGCGGTCTTGTAGTGCATCTGCGAGGTGTTCGAGTCCTGGCGCAGCCGGCCGTTCACGAACAGCTTCATCGCCAGATCGTGCGGGTCACCGAGCTCATCGGGTGTCACGAGATGCGGGCCGAACGGGCAGGAACCGTCGAAGCTCTTGCCGAGCAGGATGACCTTGTTCGAGTGCTCGCGTGCCTGGATGTCACGGGCCGACAGGTCATTGAAGATCGTGTACCCGGCGACGTACTCCATGGCCCTGGCCGCCGGCACGCGGAATGCGGTCCGGCCGATGATGATCGCGATCTCGATCTCGTAGTCGAGCTGGCGCGTGAAATGCGGCACGGCGACCTTCGCACCCGAGGCCACCACCGAGGACGGCGCCTCGAGGAACCCTGTCGGGTGCTCGAAATGGAAGTCCTTCCAGTTGTGCGACTGCCACTCCGGCTCCTTCCAGGTCGTGAGCTCGGCGAGGTGCGAGCGGAAGTTGCAGGAGGTGTGCAGGATCTTGCCCGGCCGCGGCACGGGAGCGCACAGCTCGACCTCGTCCGGCCCCCAGACGCAACGCGCGCCGCCCGGGCCCTTGATCGCCGCGTTTCCACCGGGCTGCAGCCGCGCGGCGACGGCATCCAGCGCCGCGCGCGCACGCTGCATGCCCTCGTCGCCCTGTCGCAGGAACTCGATCATGTCCGCCGGCAGTGCGCCGTCGGTCAGGGCTGGCAGATCCACGTAGCTGTCCTGCAGGAAAGCACCGATGGTCCGGTGCCCGCCGCGGATGATGAAAGTGGCGAGTCTCATGTCGGTCTCGTTGCTGTAAAGGAGTGGTGAAGAGGACGCGTGGCGCCTCAGACGGGCGCCGGCTTCAGGCGCGGCACGACTTCCTCGCCGATCAGACGGATCGTCTCGAGGTTGTCCGCCTCATTGGCGCCCACGACTTCCATGAGCGGCAGATTGAGTCCGGCGTCGACCAGCTTCTGCAGCAGATCGAGGCACTCGTCCGGATTGCCCGAGATCACGGTGAAGGCGCGCATCATGTCGTCGTCGACGAGATGCGTGACCTTGTCCTCGGTGCCCGCGGCGATCGCCTTGCGGAACGGTTCCCAGGCCGAGTCGGGCAGGCCGGAAGAACTCAGGATCACGTCGTTCTTGATGTTGCGCAGCTTGTTGATCACGTAGGTCCCCGTGTAACTGCGGGTCGCGTTCTTCGCCTTGGCGCTGTCACGCGAGCAGGCCGCGAGGATCACGCCGCCTACGGGGAAATTGACCGGCATCGCGCGGCCGGCTGCCTTGAAGCCCTGGGCGCAGTGCTCACGCGCATAGCGTGTGAAGCCGGGCGAAGTCAGGCCGGGCAGCAGCAGGCCGTCGGCGATGCGGCCGGCGAGCTTCTGCATCAGCGGGCCCGTGGCACCGATGTACACCGGAATCGCCGTGCGCAGGCCGCGGCCGCCACGGTCCACGGCCGGCATGTCGCACTTGTAGAGTTCGCCGTCGTAGGTGAAGCGCCTGCCGCTCGTGATGCCGCGGATCATCTCCACGGACTCGGTGTGCACGCGCACGGCGTTGAACTTCTTCATGTCGAGGCCGAGATACTCGGTGCCGACCTTGCCGGCCCCCAGCCCCATGATGAAGCGTCCCCCCGACAGTTCGTCGATCGCGGCGGCCTCGGCGGCCTGCGTCGTGGGATGGCGCATGTATGGCGAGGTGATGCCGAGCCCGATCGGGATCTTCTTCGTCGCGAGAGTGGCCGCCGCGAGCGTGGTGAAGCAGCCGCGCGCCTCGTGCCCGTACTTGCGGAACCAGTGATAGGCCTCCGCGATCCAGAAGCCGCCGGACAGGCCCGATTCCTCGGTCTGGCGCGCGTATTTCTGGATCGACGACAGGGGCTCGTAGGACTTGAAGATCACTCCGACGCTTGCTTTCGTGCCGCTCATGGCGTGCTCCCTATGATTCCTGGCTGAAATGGTTTGTGGCTGATATCCGCGGTCGGCTCTCCGCCGGCCTCAGAGGGCGGTCTCGCCACCGCGGTAGAACTTGACGGGGAGGCCCGACAGCGGCTCGCCGCCGTCGCGACCGACGCGGAAGGTCTCCTGGAAGTACAGGCAGGCCTTGCGATCCTCGGTCATGACGTGCGGGTGCATCGAGCACACCATGTTCTCGGGCAGCTCGAACTCCGAACCCTCGCCGATGCGCGGGTACTCGATCATGGTCATGCCGATCGAATGCCCGGACACGTGACCGAGCCGCCAGCCCTTTCCCTGGAAGGGCTTCGAGCACTTCTGGTGCACCTCCTCGGCCGTGGCGCCGGCTTTCAGGTGCGTCTTCACGAGTTCGTGGAACTCACGGTAGGCATCGAGCAGACGCTCGGTCTCCGCGGACAGGCCACGCGGCGCGAGCAGCCGCGAGAACTCCACCCAGTGCCCGCCACGGCCCGCGACCTCGAGGCCATAGAGCAGGCCGTCGCTGTCTTGA
This sequence comes from uncultured Steroidobacteraceae bacterium, assembly GCA_964459405.1. GTDB lineage: Bacteria > Pseudomonadota > Gammaproteobacteria > Steroidobacterales > Steroidobacteraceae > CAYWMY01. The sequence continues at coordinate 3,389 of CAYWMY010000232.1, forward strand.
ACGGCGCGATCCGGTTTCGCGAACACCATCTGCGGCAGCAGCGAACCATTCGGACCCGCGAGGATCATGTCCATGGTGCAGCGCGAGGTGCCGAGCGTGGCGAAGGTCCGCTCCGCGACACCCATGAGTTCCGCTTCGGTCTTCCCGGCCCGATAGGCCTGGAACACGGCGAGCACGCCGGCTTTGTTGACGTCCATGGAGTGCCGGACCGAAGCGAGTTCCTCATCGCTCTTCTGCGCGCGCGAGTGATCGAAGGCGACGTCGAAATCGACGATGTCGAGCCCGGCCGCAGCCAGCGCCTGGAAGTCGCGCACGGGCATCACGTACTCGAGCCCGTAGATGCCGATGCGCTTCCAGTTGCGGGACCTGCAGTGCTCCGCCATCCACTCACCGCAGTGCGGCGGAATGGCGCGCTGTTCGACGAACGTCTGCGTGTGGTCGCCAACCCAGGTGGCCTCGCGCGGGAAGACGGCGATCGGCTCACCCTCCATCGGCACCACCACGTACGCATAGCGATGCAGGATCTGGAACCCGCACATATACCGCACGGCGCCCTCGAAGCCCGTATAGGCGCTGCCACTGATGATGGCCGCGTCGAGGCCGAGCTGCGCCATGGCCCTGCGCGTGTTGCGATAGCGCCGCGCGATTTCGTCCGCGCTCGGCTGGAAAGTGGGTGTCGTGCTCATGTCTTCGGTCCTCGGGCTTGCAATGCCGGGTCGGTCAGTCCTTGCGGGTCCACGAATGCTGCAGACCCTCGACCAGCGCCTGGATGGCACGATTGAGCGGCGTGGGCACGCCGGTCTCCTCGCCGAAGCGGACGATGCCGCCGTTCAATGCCGCGATCTCGGTCTGACGGTGCGCCAGCACGTCCTGCAGCATGCTGGCCTTGTGGTGATAAGCGACCTCGCGCGCATGGTCGATGAGCTTCTCGGGGTCGCTGTCCGGCGTGATGCCGAGCGCCTTCGCGACCGCGACGCCTTCCGCGGCGAGGCCCGAGATCAGCTTACGGAGATGCGGCTGGTCGCAGGCGACGCCATGCGGCAGCCCGGTCAGCGCGCCGATCGGGTTGGTCGCCGCGTTGAAGATCAGCTTGGTCCACTGCGCGCCGCGCGCATCGGCCATGGCCAGCGTCTCCATGCCCGATTCCGTGAGCTTCGCCGCGAGCAGCTTCACCTCGTCCATGCTGGCCGGCTTCGGCTCGAACGGGCCGATCCAGGTCTTGCCACCCGTGTCCTGCTGCACGTGGCCCGGCTCGACGATGCGTCCGGCGGGGAAGGTCGTGCCGCGCATCACGCGGGGCGCGAACTCGGCGATGATCTCCTCGTTGCCCACGCCGTTCTGCACCGAGCAGACCGCGGCGTTGCGGAACGCACCGGCCGTGGCCTCGATCGCGGCACGCGTGTGCTGCGACTTGGTGGCGACGATGCCGAAATCGCAGGGCGGGATCAGCGACGCGTCGGCGGCCGCCTTGGGATGGCCGTGCACGTGCGTGAAGCCCGACAGCCGCAGGCCGCGCGCGTTCATCGCGTCGACGTGCGCGCGGTTGACCTCGTAGGCCCAGACTTCCACGTCCCCGAGCCGC
>CAYWMY010000233.1:0-4949 GCA_964459405.1 uncultured Steroidobacteraceae bacterium
TCACGTTGCCCGTGGCGGTGACGAAGATGTCCGCGACGGGCGCGGCCTCGTCCATGGTCACGACGCGGTAGCCCTCCATCGCGGCCTGCAGGGCGCAGATCGGATCGATCTCGGTGACCCACACCTGCGCCGACAGCGCGGCCAGCGCCTCTGTGGAGCCCTTGCCGACGTCTCCGTAGCCCGCGACGACGGCGACCTTGCCGGCGATCATGACATCGGTCGCGCGCTTGATCGCATCGACCAGCGACTCGCGGCAGCCGTACAGGTTGTCGAACTTGGACTTGGTCACCGAGTCGTTCACGTTGATGGCCGGGAAGGGCAGGCGGCCGTCGGCGGCCATGCGGTAGAGGCGCTTCACACCGGTGGTGGTCTCTTCCGTCACACCCTTGATGTGCGCGAGCCGCTGCGAGTACCAGCCCGGGTTCGTTTCGAGCCGCCGGCGGATCGAGGCATACAGGACGGTCTCTTCCTCGTTCGTCGGGTTCGCGACGACGGATGCGTCCTCCTCGGCGCGTGTGCCGAGGATCAGGAGCAGCGTCGCGTCGCCGCCGTCGTCGAGAATCATGTTGGCGTATTGACCGTGCGGCCACTCGAAGATGCGGTGACAGTAGTCCCAGTACTCCTCGAGCGTCTCGCCCTTGTGGGCGAACACCGGCGTGCCGTTCGCGGCGATGGCGGCGGCGGCGTGGTCCTGGGTCGAGTAGATGTTGCAGGAGGCCCAGCGCACCTCCGCACCCAGAGCCTGCAGGGTCTCGATCAGCATCGCCGTCTGGATGGTCATGTGCAGCGAGCCCGCGATGCGCGCGCCCTTCAAGGGCTGTGCGGCGCGGTATTCCTCACGGATGGCCATGAGACCGGGCATCTCGGTCTCCGCGATGGCCATTTCCTTGCGGCCGAACTCGGCCAGCCCGATGTCTCTGACGGCGTAATCGATGAATTTCTCGGTCGCGACAGCCATACCCATGTTGAATTTCCTCAGGGGTCAAGGGGAGGGCTGAGCGCCGTTGCTGCCAGTCACGGAGCCCGAGCCTGGCGGAGGGGCCGGACGGCTGCCCCCGTTGCAACGCTCCTCGGGTCCGAGGGGCGCCCCGCGAGGAGGCGCTCCGATCTCTGCGGGCGGTAGTGTAGGACCTGCCGCGGGTTCCTGCATCGGTGGCTCCGGTGCACTCCTCGCGCGACCCGCCTACATCCCCGCGGCCTTGCGCAGCGCCTCGGCGCGGTCGGTCTTCTCCCAGCTGAAGGCCGTGGCCTTGTGGGTCTTCATGACCGGCTTGCCGCCATCGCCGTTTTCCTCGTAGCGATAGGTCAGCTCGAAGGGCTCACGGCCGAAATGCCCGTAGGACGCGGTTGGCCGGTACACGGGATGGATCAGATCCAGCATCTTCACGATCCCGTACGGTCGCAGGTCGAAGTGCGCCCGGACCAGTTTCTCCAGCTTCTCGTCGCTCACACGGCCCGTGCCGAAGGTCGAGACCATGACCGAGGTCGGCTGCGCCACGCCGATCGCATAAGACACCTGCACCTCGCAGCGCGTTGCGAGTCGTGCCGCGACGATGTTCTTCGCGACGTAGCGTGCTGCGTAAGCCGCGGAGCGGTCGACCTTGGAGGGATCCTTGCCCGAGAACGCGCCGCCGCCGTGCCGCGCCATGCCGCCATAGGTGTCGACGATGATCTTGCGGCCCGTCAGGCCACAATCGCCGACCGGGCCGCCGATGACGAACTTGCCGGTCGGGTTGATGTGCAGCTTCGTCTTCTTCGTGATCCACTTCGCCGGCAGCACCGGCCTGCAGATCTCCTCCCACACCGCCTCGTGCAGTCGCTTCTGCGTGATCTCCGGATCGTGCTGCGTCGACAGCACCACGGCTTCGATCGCAACCGGCTTGTCATCCTCGTAACGGAAGGTGAGCTGGCTCTTCGCGTCGGGGCGCAGCCACGGCAGCCGCGGGTTCCTGCCCTTGCGCAGCTTCGTCTGCTGTTCCACCAGCTTGTGCGCGTAGTGGATCGGCGCTGGCATCAGTGCCGGCGTCTCGTTCGTGGCATAGCCGAACATGAGTCCCTGATCACCGGCCCCCTGGTCCTCGGGCCTCTTCCGGTCCACACCCTGCGCGATGTCCGGAGACTGCTTGCCCAGGATGTTGATCACGCCGCAGGTGTTGCCGTCGAAGCCGATCTCGTGCGAGGTGTAGCCGATGTCGCAGATCACCTGGCGGATCAGGGACTCGAAATCCGGGGAGGCCGTGGTCGTGATCTCGCCCGCGACGATGGCCACGCCGGTCTTGACGAGCGTCTCGCAGGCGACCCGCGCGCGGGGGTCCCGTGCCACCAGGGCATCCAGGACGGCGTCGGAGATCTGGTCCGCGACCTTGTCCGGGTGTCCTTCGCCAACCGATTCCGACGTGAACAGATAGCTGCCGCTCATGAGAACGCCACTCCCTCGATGGGTAGTCCTGGAAAGGGGCGCGAAACTACCACGAGGCGGCGGAGCGATCGAGCCGCCAGATGGCATTTCGCTCCCGCGGCACCCGCTGTGACGCTGATCCCGGCCGCGTGTGGCGCGCATCGGGGGTTGCATGGCCGCAACGCTCGATGCGCGCCTTCGGGTGGCGGCAGGGCCTGCTGCGGACTGCCCGCAACGTCGTCGCCGCGGTCAGGCGGTGGTCCCTCCTCGCCGCGGCACGCCGAGACCGGCGCCGGGGCCGGGGGAGGGTGCGTTTGCCCCGATCGGGCGGGTTCGTGGACAATGCGCCCCCCTCCGGAGACAGCCCCATGCCCAGCCGCCGCGAACTCGCCAACGCCCTGCGTGTCCTCAGCATGGACGCTGTGCAGAAGGCCAATTCTGGCCACCCGGGCATGCCCATGGGCATGGCCGACATCGCCGAGGTGCTGTGGCGGGATTTGCTCAGGCACAACCCGGCGAACCCGGAATGGTGCGACCGCGACCGCTTCGTGCTGTCGAACGGCCACGGCTCGATGCTGCTGTATTCCCTGCTGCACCTGACCGGCTACCCGCTGTCGCTCGACGAACTGAGGAACTTCCGCCAGCTGGGTTCGAAGACCGCGGGCCATCCCGAGCGCGAACCCGGGATCGGCATCGAGACGACGACGGGCCCGCTCGGACAGGGCATCGCCAATGCGGTCGGCATGGCACTGGCCGAGAAGCTGCTGGCCGCGGAGTTCAACCGTCCCGGGCACGCCGTCGTCGACCACCACACCTGGGCGTTCCTCGGCGATGGCTGCCTCATGGAAGGCGTCTCGCACGAGGCCTGCTCGCTTGCCGGCACGCTGGGACTCGGCAAGCTGATTGCCTTCTATGACGACAACGGCATCTCCATCGACGGCGAGGTGCACGGCTGGTTCACGGACGACACGCCGAAGCGCTTCGAGGCCTACGGCTGGCAGGTGATCCGCAACGTCGACGGCCACGACCCCGAGGCGGTCCGGCGCGCGATCCGCAAGGCGCAGCGTGAGACCGGCAAGCCTTCGCTGATCTGCTGCAAGACCATCATCGGCTGGGGCGCGCCGAACAAACAGGGCACGGAGGCGACGCACGGCGCGGCACTCGGTGCGGACGAGGTCGCCGCCACGCGCCAGAACCTGTGCTGGGCGCACGAGCCCTTCGTGATCCCCGACGACATTCGCGCCGCCTGGGACGCGCACGCCCGCGGCAAGCGGCTCGAAAGCCGCTGGAACCGCGAGTTCAAGGCCTATGCGGCTGCGCACCCCGAGCTCGCCGCGGAATTCCGGCGTCGCACGCACGGCGATCTGCCCGCCGACTTCGAGGCGCGCATGCTCGCGGCCGGGCAGGCTGCGCAGGTCGCAGGCGGCAGCGTCGCAACCCGCCAGAGCTCGCAGCAGGTCCTCAATGCCCTCGGGCCGCTGCTGCCCGAGCTGCTCGGCGGTTCCGCCGACCTCACGGGCTCCAACAACACACAGATCAAGGGCACGTGGTCGGTGTCGAGGGGCGACGCGACGGGCCGCTACCTGCACTACGGCGTGCGCGAATTCGGCATGGCCGCGATCATGAACGGCATCGCCCTGCATGGTGGCTTCATCCCGTACGGCGGGACTTTTCTGGTGTTCTCGGACTATGCGCGCAACGCGCTGCGCATGGCGGCGCTCATGAAGCTGCGCAGCATCTTCGTGCTGACGCACGACTCGATCGGGCTCGGCGAGGACGGACCCACACATCAACCCGTCGAGCACATCGCCTCGCTACGCATGATTCCGAACATGGAAGTTTGGCGGCCCTGTGACACAGTAGAGACTTATGTCGCGTGGCGACAGGCGATCATGCGCACCAGCGGGCCAACGAGCCTCGTGCTGACGCGCCAGGCGCTGCCGCACCAGGCACGTTCGACGGAGCAGGTCGCCGCGATCGCGCGCGGCGGCTACGTGCTCAAGGATTGCGACGGCACGCCGGAGGCGATCCTGATCGCCACAGGCTCGGAAGTGGCAGTCGCGCTGGACGCCCAGGCGCAGCTCGCGGCGGCGGGCCGGCGCGTGCGGGTGGTGTCCATGCCCTGCACCAGCGTGTTCGAGGCGCAGGATGCGGCCTGGCGCGAGTCGGTGCTGCCGCGTGCGGTTCGGCATCGCGTCGCGATCGAGGCCGGGGTGCCGGATGGCTGGTGGCGCCACGTCGGCGAGGCTGGCCGGGTCATCGGCATGACGACGTTCGGTGCTTCGGCACCGGCGAAGGATCTCTACCGCCATTTCGGCCTGACGGCCGAGGCGGTGGTTCGGGCGGTAACGCAATCGTCCGCCGGCGCCTGAGAAACCCGGCGCACGGTGGTTTTGGCTGTAGTCAGGAGTCAGGAACATGGCGATCAAGGTGGGCATCAACGGATTCGGGCGCATCGGCCGCATGGTCTTCCGCGCCGCGGTGAAACACTTTCCCGACATCGAGGTCGTCGGCATCAACGACCTGCTGGAGCCCGACTACCTGGCCTACA
>CAYWMY010000234.1:0-4922 GCA_964459405.1 uncultured Steroidobacteraceae bacterium
GGTCGCGTCGAGCGCTTCCGCAACAAGTACAAGCGTGCGCAGGAAGCGGCCGCGGCCCGCAAGCGCTAGCATCGGCAGGATTGGGCGAAGCCGCCGGGCCGGTGAACCGGGCCCGGCGGTTTCGTGTTGTTGGGGTAGCCGGAGAGCAGCATGGCGGAGATCAGCTACGGCGGTCAGGCGGTGATCGAGGGCGTGATGATCCGCAGTCCGCGCTATGTCAGCGTGGCCTGCCGCCTGCCGCAGCCCGACGGCAGCCTGGGCGGCCCGCAGACCGCCATCGACATCCATACCGAGCCGGTGCGCTCGCCGTTCACCAAGCGCCCGTGGCTGCGCCGCATCCCGCTGCTGCGCGGCATGGTGGCGCTGTTCGAGATGCTCAACATGGGCCTGCGCGCCCTCGAGCGCTCGGCCAACCTGCAGCTCGTCACCCAACTCGTCGCGGCGCTCGCGGTGGCGTTGACCGTCGACCCGGATCCCGCGGAGACGGACGAGTCCGTCGCCGCGGGGGGCGAGGCCCGCCGCAGGGGCGGTGCCATGTCCGCCTACAGCGACCTCGTGCGTGCGCGCATCGAACAGAACTGGCTGCGGCCGCCATCCGCGCGCGCGGGGCTCGACTGCACCGTGCGCGTCACGCAGGTCCCGGGCGGCGAGGTGATCGCTGCGGTCGTGTCCAGCTGCAACGGGGACGAGGCCGTGCGCGAGTCCATCGTCGCCGCCGTGCTGCGCGCCTCGCCGCTGCCCGCTCCGCCGTCGGCTGAACTCTTCGAACGTATCCTGGTCATTCGCTTCAGGCCGGATGAGTAGCCGCGGTGATCCTGATGCAGGACAATCCGGGGCCGTCCCGGGCACACCCGACATTCACATCCGGAAGATCCGCTGCCGCCATGTTCCTGCTCCAGCGCTGCTGCGTGTTCCTGTTCGCCCTCTTCTGTGCCGCGCGTGCCGACGCCCAGCTCACCGTCGAAGTCACGCGCGGTTCGACCCGGGCCATCCCGATCGCGGTGGTGCCGTTCGCTGGCAGCGCACTCGCGGGGGGCGTCGACCCTGCCGCGGTGGTGGCGGCTGACCTCGAGCGCAGCGGGCGATTCAGCGCGCTCGCGCGCGCCGAACAGCTCGAGCAGCCGGCCACGGCGGCGCAGGTCGATGCGGCGCGGTGGCGGCTGCTCAAGGTGGACTATGTCGTCGTCGGCCGGCTGCGCGCCGCGGAGGCGGGCTTCGAGATCGAGTTCGAACTCGTGAACGTGCTGACGGGCGAGCGGCTGCTGGGGCTCGCCATTCCGGCCACGCCAGCCACGGCGCGCATGGCGAGCCATCGCGTGGCGGACGCCGTGTACGAGAAGATCCTGGGCGTGCGTGGTGCCTTCGCGACGCGCATCGCCTATGTCGCGGTCGAGGGCCGTACGCCGCAGCGGACCTACCGGCTCATCGTGGCGGATGCGGATGGCGAGCAGCCGCGTGTCGTGGCGCAGTCGCGGCAGCCGATCATGTCGCCCGCCTGGTCACCTGATGCGCGCAGCCTGGCGTATGTCTCGTTCGAGAGCGGTGTGTCGTCGATCTACGTGCAGACGCTGCGCACCGGCGAACGCGCCCGCGTCTCGGCGCGCTCCGGCATCAATGGCGCGCCGGCCTGGTCGCCGGACGGAACACGGCTCGCGCTCACGCTGTCGCGCCGTGACGGCAACGTCGACATCTGGGTACTGACCCTCGCGACGCAGCAGCTCGAACGCCTCACCGAGCACGCGGCGATCGATACCGAGCCGCAGTGGTCGGTCGACGGCCGCTCGATCTATTTCACCTCCGACCGCGCCGGCGGTCCGCAGATCTACCGCATGGCCGCGGTACCGGGCAGCGCCGCCGAGCGCGTGACTTTCGAGAGCCCCTACAGCGCGCGGGCGCGGCTCGCGCCGGATGGACGGCTGCTGGCGGTCACGACGCTCGACCGTGGCGCCTTCCGCATCGGCACCGTCGATTTCGAACGCGGCGCGCTGCGCGTGCTGACGGACGGCCGACTCGATGAATCGCCGAGCTTCGCGCCGAACGGTGCACTGATCATCTACGCTACGCGCGAGGGCTCGCGCGGCGTGCTGGCGACCGTGTCCGTCGATGGTGGTGTGCAGCAGCGGCTGCGGGCCGAGGGCGCCGACATCCGCGAGCCGGTATGGTCACCGTTCCTGCGGTGATCGCGCTGGCGCGCGGTGCCGCCGCGACGGCCGTCCGGGAACGGCGGCGTACGCGCGGCGCTGCGGGCCCGCCGGATGCGGATGGCGGGCCCGGATTGCAGGGAAATCTGCGGGACACGACACTAGCCTGTCGGGCCGGCGTGAGCGTCGCCAGGCGAGCGGGAGTGCGAGAACAGTCCTGCGATTGTCCGAGGAGAGCAGCCACCGCTGTCTGACGGGAAGGATCGCAGGAATGGACCGCTCTGCTGCCGTCGTGGCAGATCAACCCCCAGGTCCGACAGGCTGCCGGGTGCGCCTGCGGGATGTCGTTGCAAGGAGTGTCGAGATGCGTTCAAGCGTGATGGTGGTGATGTTGGCGGCGCTGGTGCTGGCGGCAGGCTGCGGCAGGAAGTCCGCGACGCGGGACGATGCTGCCGCTGCGGCCGGAACGCAGGTCCCTGCGGCTGCTGCGGAGCAGGCAGGAGCGACGACAGCGGGGGCCGGGGGAGAGGACGTGGCGGAAGCCCGCCCGCTCGATGACGCCGGCGGTGCGGGTGCGGGCGGTGCAGCCGCTGCCGACACGGTCATCTACTTCGATTTCGACCGCAGCGAGCTGCGCGCCGAGTACGGGCCGGTCATCGCCACGCATGCACGGCGACTGGCCTCGAATCCCGCGCTCAAGGTCCGGCTCGAGGGCAACACCGACGAGCGCGGCTCGCGCGAATACAACATCGCGCTCGGCGAGCGGCGCGCACAGTCGGTGCGGCGCGCCCTGCAGCTGCAGGGTGCCGGTGAGGCGCAGCTGTCCACCGTGAGCTACGGCGAGGAGCGACCGGCCGCCGAAGGTTCGGATGAGACCGCGTACGCCAGGAACCGGCGCGTCGAAATCATCTTCAGCACGCCGTGAGGAGGTCCTGCGCGATGCGCCCCGGCTTCATGGCAACGGCACTCGCATTCGCACTCGCGGGCTGTGCCCTCGCCGAGCGCGAGCCGGAGGTCGATCCGGTACCGGGCCAGGTCGCCGATCTCGAGGCACGTGTCGCCCGGCTCGAGCGCGTGATGTCGGGCCAGGGGCTCGCCGAGCTCGCGCGGCAGGTCGAGGCGCTGCAGGCCGAGGTGCGCATGCTGCGCGGCGCCGTCGAGGAGCAGGGCCATGCGCAGGGCGGGCTGCGACAGCAGTCCCGCAACCTCTATGCCGACCTGGACGCACGACTGCAGAGGCTCGAGCACGGCGGTGCGCCGGGCACACCGGGCACGCAGGGTGCGCCCGCCGGTGACCAGCAGGCCTACGACGCGGCGCTCGCGCTGCTGCGCGGTGGACAATACCCCGAGGCCGAACGTGCCTTTCGGCAATTCTCCGAGCGCCATCCGGACAGCGAGCTCGCCGACAACGCGCGCTACTGGCGCGGCGAGGCGCTGTACGTGCAGCGCGAGTTCGCCGCGGCACTGCCGGTGTTCCAGTCGGTCGCGAAGCGCGAGCCGCCGTCGCGCAAGGCGCCCGATGCCTGGCTCAAGGCTGGCTATTGTCAGTACGAGCTGCGCGATGCGCCAGCCGCGCGCGAGACGCTGCGGGCGCTGATCGCGCGGCATCCGGGTTCCGATGCCGCGCGCGAGGCGGCCCTGCGCCTCAAGCGATGGGAAGCGCCTCCGCCGCCGTGAGCGCAGGTCCGGAATCCGTCACGGAACCGCGCAGCAGCGAGCGGCTGCGCATCAGCGAAACCTTTGTGTCGCTGCAGGGTGAGGCGGATGCGGCCGGGTGGCCCACGTTCTTCATCCGCCTGACCGGCTGTCCGCTGCGCTGCGGTTACTGCGACACGAGCTATGCCTTCCAGGGCGGTGAATGGCGCGGCATCGACGCGCTGGTCGACGAGGCGCGCGCGGCGGGTGTGGCGCGCGTCTGTGTCACGGGCGGGGAACCGCTGGCGCAACCGCGCTGTGCTCTGCTTCTGAAGCGGCTGTGTGACGCGGGCCTGCTGGTCTCGCTGGAGACGGCGGGAGCGTACGACATCGGGGTCGTGGACCCCCGTGCCGTACGCGTGGTCGACGTCAAGACACCGGGTTCCGGCGAGGTTGCGCGCAACCGGATCGGGAACCTCGCGTTGCTCACGCCGCGGGACCAGCTCAAGTTCGTGATCTGCGACCGTGCCGACTACGAGTGGAGCCGGGCCTTCGTGCGGGAGCATGGGCTCGCCACACGCTGTCAGGCGCTGTTCTCGCCGAGCCACGGTCAGGTGTCGCCGGCGGAACTCGCGGACTGGATCCTCGCCGACCGGTTGCCGGTGCGATTCCAGCTGCAGCTGCACAAGATCCTGTGGGGCGAGGAGCGCGGCCGATGAGCGGTGATCCGCGGCATGCCGTGGTGCTGCTCTCGGGCGGACTGGATTCGGCGACGGCGCTGGCTGTGGCGCGCCGCCAGGGGTTCGTCTGCCATGCGCTGTCGGTGGACTATGGCCAGCGACACGCGGCCGAACTCGACGCCGCGCGGCGTGTGGCCGGGGCCCTGGGTGTGGCCGACCACCGCGTCGTCAGCCTGGATCTGCGCGCGATCGGCGGTTCGGCACTGACCGATCCCACCCTCGGCGTGCCGGAGTCGCCCACGGCAGGCATCCCGGTGACCTATGTTCCGGCTCGCAACACCGTGCTGCTCGGGCTGGCGCTCGGGCTGGCGGAGGTGCTGGACGCCGGCGACCTGTTCATCGGCGTCAACGCCGTGGACTACTCGGGCTATCCCGACTGCCGCCCCGAGTTCATCGCGGCCTTCGA
>CAYWMY010000235.1:0-4919 GCA_964459405.1 uncultured Steroidobacteraceae bacterium
GGCCTTGGCGCTCATGCGGACCCATTCGAGCTCCTGCTCGAGGGTGCGGCGCCGCTTCGACGCCTGCTTCTCCTCCTGGGCCAGGCGCTTTTCCTTCTGCTCCAGCCACGACGAGTAGTTGCCCTCGAACGGGTGGCCCTGGCCGCGGTCGAGCTCCAGGATCCAGCCCGCGACGTTGTCGAGGAAATAGCGGTCGTGGGTCACGGCGATGACCGTGCCCGGGTAGGTTTCCAGGAACTTCTCGAGCCAGGCCACGGATTCGGCATCGAGGTGGTTCGTGGGCTCATCGAGCAGCAGCATGTCCGGCTTTTCGAGCAGCAGCCGGCACAGCGCGACACGGCGCTTCTCGCCGCCGGAGAGCGTGCTCACCGCGGCGTCCCAGGGCGGCAGTCGCAGCGCATCGGCCGCGATCTCGAGCTGCCGGTCGAGGTTGTGGCCGTCGACGGCCTGCAGGAACGCCTCGAGGCGGGCCTGCTCCGCGGCGAGCTTGTCGAAGTCGGCGTCTTCCTCGCTGTAGGCCGCGTACACGGCGTCGAGGCGCGCGAGCGCGTCCTTGACCGGCTGCACCGCCGCCTCGATGTTGCCTCGCACGTCCTTCGATTCGTCGAGCCGCGGCTCCTGCGGCAGGAAGCCGATCTTGATGCCCGGCTGCGGCCGGGCCTCGCCTTCGATCTCGGTGTCGATGCCCGCCATGATCCGAAGCAGCGTTGACTTGCCGGAGCCGTTCAGGCCCAGCACGCCGATCTTGGCGCCTGGGAAGAACGACAGCGAGATGTCCCGCAGGATGTACCGCTTGGGCGGCACGACCTTCGAGACGCGATTCATGGTGTAGACGAACTGGGCCATGGCTGGAGGCCCCCGGTGGGGGTAGCGAAAAGGGGCGCGGATTATCGGGCATGGCGCCCGCAGCGCCAACCGCCGGCGCCGGATCGGGCTGTGCTAGCCTTCGCGTCCCAGTCTCGGCTCAGGTCTCCGTCCATGCCCGCAAGAACCGGGCTCGTCGCCGGCGAGTCCATTGCCCGGTACGGATTCGGCGGTGGTCATCCCTTCGGCCAGGACCGTCACGCGGTGTTCATGCGGGAGCTGCAGGACTCGGGACTCGTGCCCGCGCTGGTGCCGCTCGCACCGCGCGCTGCGTCGCGTGAGGAACTGGAACTGTTCCACTCACCCGCCTATGTCGACTTCGTCGCGGAGCGCTCGGCGGCAGGGAAGGGGTTCCTGGATGCGGGCGATACTCCGGCCCAGCGCGGCATCTTCGAGTCCGCGTCCCAGGTGGTCGGCGCCGCCCTGGTCGGAGCGGGCGCCATCATGGAGGGGCGCGTGCGACGCGCGTTCGTGCCGATCGCGGGCCTGCACCACGCCCGGCGCGACGCCGCCGCGGGCTTCTGCGTGTTCAACGACTGCGGTGTCGTGATCGAGTGGCTGTTGCGCCGGCACGGCCTGCAGCGCGTCGCGTACGTCGACATCGACGCCCACCATGGCGACGGTGTCTACTATGGCTTCGAATCCGACCCGCGCGTGATCGTCGCTGACCTCCACGAGGATGGCAGTGCGCTCTATCCGGGCACGGGATCGGCGGACGAGACCGGCCGGAACGCTGCGCTCGGCACCAAGCTGAACCTGCCGCTGCCGCCGGGAGCCGGAGACGCGGAATTCCTGCAGGCCTGGGAGGTCGTCGAGACGCACCTGCGCGCCCACCCGCCGGATTTCATCCTGCTGCAGGCGGGAGCGGACAGCCTCAAGGGCGACCCGATCACGCACCTGGAATTCACCGAGGAGGCGCACGCGCATGCCGCTCTGCGCCTCGCCGCGATCGCGGACGAGTACTGCGGGGGCCGGCTGCTGGCGACCGGTGGCGGCGGCTACAATCGGCGCAACCTGGCGCGTGCCTGGACACGCACGGTAGCCGCACTGCTGGGTGAATGAGGTGCCGGGACGCCGGCCAGGCCTGGTGGGCTCCGATTGCGTGGATATCTACGGGCCACGACACTAAAATCGCCGGTTCGCCCAGGGCCCTTCTGCGCTACGCGATGGCTTCCGTGGCCTGATCGGATTCCGGCATCGCCATTCGGAGACGAGAAATGTTCGGTCGGGACATGACTATCGGCAGCTTCGACCCCGAGCTGCAGGCCGCAATCAGCGGTGAGTGCCGGCGTCAGGAGGAACACCTCGAACTGCTCGCATCGGAGAACTACGCGAGCCCGCGGGTACTCGAGGCGCAGGGCTCGGTCCTGACCAACAAGTACGCCGAGGGCTATCCCGGCAAGCGCTATTACGGCGGCTGCGAGTACGTCGACGTCGCCGAGCGGCTGGCGATCGAGCGCGCGAAGAAGCTGTTCGGGGCCGCGTACGCGAACGTGCAGCCGCATTCGGGCTCGCAGGCGAACGCCGCCGTGTACCTCGCGCTCGCGAACCACGGTGACACGCTGCTCGGCATGAGCCTCGCGCACGGCGGGCACCTCACGCACGGCGCCAGGGTCAACTTCTCCGGCACGATCTTCAACGCCGTGCAGTACGGCCTCGATACCGCGACTGGCGAAATCGACTACGCCGAGGTCGAGCGCCTCGCGCGCGAACACCGGCCGAAACTGATCATCGCCGGCTTCTCGGCCTACTCGCGCGTGGTCGACTGGCAGCGTTTCCGTGACATCGCGGACGAGGTCGGCGCCTGGCTGGTCGTCGACATGGCGCACGTGGCGGGCCTGGTGGCCGCGGGCGAGTATCCGAGCCCCGTGTCGATCGCCGATGTCACGACCACGACCACGCACAAGACGCTGCGCGGGCCGCGCGGCGGGCTGATCCTCGCGCGCGCCAACGAGGAGATCGAGAAGAAGCTCAACTCGATGGTGTTTCCGGGCACGCAGGGCGGGCCGCTGATGCACGTGATCGCGGCCAAGGCCGTTGCGTTCCTGGAGGCGCTGCAGCCCGATTTCGCGGTCTATCAGCGGCAGGTGGTCGCGAACGCGCGCGCGATGGCCACGGAGCTCATCGGTCGGGGTTTCCGTGTGGTGTCGGGCGGCACGGACAATCACCTGTTCCTGCTGGATCTGATCGGACGCGAGTACACCGGCAAGGACGCCGATGCGGCGCTCGGGCGCGCGCACATCACCGTGAACAAGAACGCGGTGCCGAACGATCCACGCTCGCCGTTCGTGACCAGCGGCCTGCGCATCGGCTCGCCGGCGATCACGACGCGCGGCTTCGGCGACGCGGAAGCGCGCCGGGTGGCGCACTGGATTGCGGACGTGCTCGACCGCATCGGCGATGCCGGTGTCGAGGCGCGCGTGCGCGGCGAGGTGCTCGATATCTGCCGGCGGTTCCCGGTCTACGGCTGAAGCCGCCGGTCGGAGGCCGGGATGCACTGCCCGTTCTGCGGCCACGAGGAGACCAAGGTCGCCGATTCGCGCCTCGCGGGCGAGGGCCGGCAGATCCGCCGGCGGCGTGAGTGCCTCGCCTGCGGTGAGCGCTTCACGACCTTCGAGACGGCCGAACTCGTGATGCCGATGGTGATCAAGTCCGATCGCTCGCGGCAGCCCTTCGACGAAACCAAACTGAGGGCGGGCATGCTGCGCGCCCTGGAGAAGCGACCGGTGGCGAGTGACGACGTCGAGGCGGCCGTAGAGCGCGTCTGCCATCGGCTGCGCGGGCTTGGCGAGCGCGAAGTGGCTTCGCGCCAGATCGGCGAACTGGTCATGGACGAACTGCGGCACCTCGACGAAGTGGCCTACGTGCGCTTCGCATCGGTGTACCACCGCTTCCAGGACATCGACGCGTTCCGCGAGGAGATCGAGCAGCTGCGGCACCGCCGGCCCAGCGATCCACTGGCGGGGCAGCTGCCGCTGCTGCCGGCGGGATCGCGTGACACGAAGAGGTCGCGGTGACGGCCGGGTGCTTCCCGGCGGTCGATGCGGCTCACATGGGACGCGCGCTTTCGCTCGCCCGGCGCGGGCTGTGGACGACCGATCCGAATCCGCGCGTGGGCTGCGTGATCGCCCACGGTGAGCAGGTCGTGGGCGAGGGCTGGCATCGGCGCGCCGGTGAGCCGCATGCGGAGGTCGAGGCGCTGCGCGCCGCGGGCGAACGTGCCCGTGGTGCGACCGCCTATGTGACACTGGAGCCGTGCAGCCACCACGGCCGTACGCCGCCCTGTACCGACGCACTGATCGCGGCCGGGGTCGCGCGGGTCGTGTTCGCAGCCGGCGATCCCAACCCGCGCGTGAACGGCGGTGGCGCCGCGCGGCTCGAGGCCGCGGGCATCGCGGTGCAGTCAGGTCTCGCGGCGGCGGCGGCGCGCGCGCTGAATGCGGGCTTCTTCAGTCGCATGACGCGTGGCCGGCCGCACGTGCGCGTGAAGGTCGGTGCCAGCATCGACGGCGGCACCGCGCTCGCGAACGGTGCGAGCCGCTGGATCACCTCGCCGGAGGCGCGCGCCGATGTGCAGCGGCTGCGCGCGCGTTCGAGTGCCGTGGCCACAGGCTCCGGCACCGTGCTGGCCGATGATCCACGGCTCGACGTGCGCCTCGAGGGCGCCACGCGCCAGCCGCTGCGGGTGGTGCTCGATGCCCGGCTTCGCATCCCGCCGCAGGCGCGCGTGTTCGCACCGCCCGGGGAGGCGCTGCTGCTGACGCGGGCGGACGCCGACGTGGCGCGCCTCGCGCAGCTGCGCGCGCGCGGTCTGCGCGTCGCCGGGATACCCGGTGGCAGCGAGGGCGGGCTCGATCTGCGCGCCACGCTCGCGTTGCTGGCCGCGGAGGAAGTGAACGAGCTGCTGGTCGAGGGCGGGCCCGTGATCACGGGCGCGTTCCTGGCGGCGGGCCTCGTGGACGAGTTCGTGTTCTATCTGTCGCCGTCGCTGCTGGGCGGCGGTTCGCGGCGCATCGCGGAGCTGCCGCTGCTCGAGGATCTCGAGGCGCGCTGGC
>CAYWMY010000236.1:0-1755 GCA_964459405.1 uncultured Steroidobacteraceae bacterium
TGTAGTAGACGTGGTGCTCGCTGCCGTGCGCGTGCGGCAGGAAGTACCGCGAGCACTGCGGGTCGCGCCGCGCGCGGTGATATCCGGCATGCGGCACGGCGACGAACAGTCCGCCGCGCGGCTTGAGCACGCGCCGCACTTCGGCGAGCGCGCGACGCGGGTCGGGCGTGTGCTCGAGCACATGCTTCATGGTGACGATTCCGAATTCGCCGTCGGCGAATGGCAGCGCATCGAGCTGGCCGGGCAGCGCACGGAAGCCCAGGGCCCGGCAGGTCTCGATCGCGTGAAGGCTGATGTCGGTGCCGGTGGCTTCGAGGCCGAGTTCGCGCGCGGCGCGCAGCGTGTAGCCCATCGAGCAGCCGATGTCGAGCAAGGGACCCGGCGCCGCATGGTTCAGCACGTCGAGGATCTGGTGCCGCGACTTGGCCACGCGCCGCGGCGTGCGGCGCGTATACGCGCGGCCGCCCGCATCCTCACCGAAGTAGCTGCGCTCGTAGAAGTCCTCGGCGAGCTGCGCCGGACGCTGCCAGCGCTTGTAGATGCCACCGCAGCCGCAGCGCACCCAGACGAGTTCCGCATAACGCGCGAGGATGCTGTGATCGGTGCTGCCGCAGAGCGGGCACTGCGGCAGCGCCAGAACCAGATCCTCGCCAGTGTTCCGTTCCACGAATAGCCACGCATTCCGCCGCTCGTTACCGGGCGGCAGTATAAGGGCCGTGCCGTGGCCGCGATGCGTAGCGTCGGGGCGGCAATGCAGCTCATGCGCGGTCGCACCGAAGTGGTGCCTCGTGCGCCCGTGGCGCGAGCCCGTGGTGCAGCACTGCGATGACCCGGTGCGCCCGCCACAGCACCGCCGCTTCGCTGTGAGTTCATAAGCGTTTGTTTCAAAGGCGCTTATTGCGCTTCACCCGAATCTGGCACGGTCCATGCAAAACGGTGTCCGTGACTGCGCACCGGCTCGGGTACGGCCGCTGGCCGGAGCCGGAGCCCTGCGCAGACGGACTCAGGTTGCGTTCAATACGGAGATCAAGTGATGAAGAAGCTTCCGTGGTTGATGGCGGGCGGCATGGTTGCTCTGGCGGGCGCGGCGAACGCCGATGTGTCGGCGACGGTGACGGCCGCCAGTGACTACGATCTGCGTGGTATCTCGCAGTCGGCGCAGGATCCGGCGATCCAGGCCAGCATCGACTATTCGCACGGCAGCGGGTTCTATCTCGGCGCCTGGGGCAGCAACGTGGATTTCGGGCCCGGCAGCGATCCCAGCGTCGAGATCGACCTGTACGGGGGCTTCAGGAAGTCGCTCGACTCCGGCCTCGGCCTCGATGTCGGCGGTATCTACTACACCTACCACGACGGTCCGGAACCCGGCATCAATTACGTCGAGGCATACGTGGGTGCGAGCTACCAGTGGTTCAGCTCGAAGCTGTATTTCTCGCCGGATTACGGCGGCCATGCGACCTCGGGCAGCACCGAGGCCTGGTACCTCACGGGCGACGCGACGATACCGCTGCCGAAGGACTTTTCGCTGCTGCTGCACGCCGGCTACAGCTTCGGCGATTACTGGAAGAATCTGGCCGACGAGTACGTCGACTATTCAGTGGGCGTCGGGTACACGCTCGGCAGGTTCAATCTGGCGCTGAAGTGGGTCGACGGCACGGACGCGCTCGACGCGCCCGGCTCGGACTACTTCAGCAGCGACTCCAAGGTGCTGTTCACGATCGCCACGACCTTCCCGTGGAGCAGCGACTGATCGTC
>CAYWMY010000236.1:1855-4918 GCA_964459405.1 uncultured Steroidobacteraceae bacterium
GACAGCGCGATGATGTCGCCGCTCGGGCGCACCAGCGCGCCGGCCTCATAGCACTTCAGGAACAGATCGAAGGCGCGTGCGCCGGGCCGGCCCGCAATCGACGCGAGTTCGATGGCGCCGACGAGGCCGTAGTTGCGGACGTCGATGACGTGCGGCAGCCCGGCGAGCGAGTGCAGCGCATCTTCCCAGTATTTCGCCAGCGTGCGCGCGCGCGTCAGCAGCCCCTCACGCGCGTAGATGTCGAGCGTGGCGAGCCCCGCCGCGCAGGCGACCGGGTGCGAGGAATAGGTGTAGCCGTGGAACAGCTCGACGGCGTTCTCGGGACCCGACATGAAGGCGTCGTAGATCTCGCGGCGCACGATCACGCCGCCCATCGGCACCACGCCGTTCGTGAGCCCCTTGGCGCAGGTGATGATATCCGGCGTGACGTCGAACTCCTGTGCGGCGAACGCCGATCCCGTGCGGCCGAAGCCCGTGATCACCTCGTCGAAGATCAGCAGGATGCCGTGCTTCGTGCACAGCTCGCGCAGCCGCTGCAGGTAGCCTTTCGGCGGCAGCAGCACGCCGGTCGAGCCCGCGATCGGCTCGACGATCACGGCCGCGATCGTCGAGGCGTCGTGCAGCCCGACCAGCCGCTCCAGCTCGTCGGCGAGTTCCGCGCCGTGCTCGGGCAGGCCGCGCGAGAACGCGTTGCGCCGCAGGTCGTGCGTGTGCTGCAGGTGATCGACACCCGGCAGGGCCGTGCCGAAGAACTTGCGGTTGTTGACCATGCCGCCCACGGAGATGCCGCCGAAGCCGACACCGTGATAGCCGCGCTCGCGGCCGATGAAGCGCTGGCGCGAGGCTTCGCCGCGCACGCGATGCCAGGCCAGCGCGATCTTGAGCGCGGTGTCCACGGACTCGGAGCCCGAATTCGTGAAGAACACGTGATCGAGGCCGGGCGGCGTCAGCTCGACGATGCGGTTCGCGAGCTCGAATGCGGCGGGATGGCCGAGCTGGAACGGCGGCGAGTAGTCGAGTGTCGCGAGCTGCTGCGAGACGGCCTCGACGATCTCCCGCCGCCCGTGCCCGGCCATCACGCACCAGAGTCCCGCCGTGCCGTCGAGGATCTTCCGGCCGTCGTGCGACCAGTAGTACATGCCCTCGGCGCGCGTGAGCAGCCGCGGCGCGGCCTTGAACTGGCGATTCGCCGTGAACGGCATCCAGAAGGCTTCGAGCTGCTCACGCGTCGGAGCATTGGGCAGGGTCATGCGGGCACCTGGCTCAAGGATCGGGGAGAGTCCCGCGATGATAGGAAAATCGACCGGGCCCCTCAAACGCGCCGCGCCTGCGGGAGCCGGCCAGGCCTCCCCGGGGGCGCCACGCGTTCCAGCGCCAGTCCGGTGCCCCGGCCCCTAGAATAGTCCCCGATGCGCCATTCATGACAGGGCCGGGAGTTGCGGCATGGACATCGGTGAGCGGCTGAAGGCGGTACGGCAGATGTACGGTCTGTCGCAGCGCGAACTCGCGAAGCGTGCCGGCGTGACCAATGGCACGATCTCGCTGATCGAGCAGAATCGTGTGAGTCCCTCGGTCAGTTCCCTCAGGAAAGTGCTGGACGGCGTGCCGATGTCGATCGCGGAATTCTTCACGCTCGATCTCGAGCAGTCCCCGCAGGTGTTCTTCCCGCACGACGAGCTGACGGACCTGACGAGCGGCGACGTCCGCTACCGGCTCGTGGCCGCGCATCGACCCGGGCGCAGGCTCGCGATCCTGCACGAGACCTATGCGGCCGGCGCGGACACCGGCGCCGGGATGATCTCGCATGCGGGCGAGGAGGGCGGCATCGTGGTGCGCGGCCGCATCGAGCTCACGGTCGGCGGCCAGTCGCGGGTGCTGGGCCCCGGCGACGCGTTCTACTTCACGAGCTCGCTGCCCCACCGCTTCCGCAACGTGGGTCAGGAGGAGTGTGAGATCATCAGCGCGGCCACGCCACCGACGTTCTGAGGGCCCCGCCCGTTGCCGGCGGGGCGCTGTGGCGCTGCGCGGTGTGGCCGATGAGGCCGCGCGGGCGTCGCGGGCCGCGCGGGGTTCGGCATCCACCAGGAGGTTCCGGCGAGCATGAAAGTCACCGTTGCCGCGACGCAGATGGCCTGCGGCTGGGATCGCGAAGCCAACGTCGCGAAGGCCGAGGCACTGGTGCGCGAGGCCGCAGGACGCGGGGCGAACGTGGTGCTGATCCAGGAACTGTTCGAGACCCCGTACTTCTGCAAGGACCACCTGGCCGCGCATTTCAGTCTGGCGCGTCCGATCGAGGGGCATCCGACCGTGGCGCGCATGCGCCGGCTGGCGGCCGAGCTCGGCGTGGTGCTGCCGCTGTCGCTGTTCGAGCGTGCGCAGAACGCCTATTTCAACTCGCTGGTCGTGATCGACGCCGACGGTCGTGAGCTCGGCCTGTACCGCAAGTCGCACATCCCCGAAGGGCCCGGCTACCACGAGAAATTCTATTTCTCGCCCGGGGATACCGGCTTCCGCGTCTGGCCCACGAAGTTCGGCGTGCTGGGCGTCGGCATCTGCTGGGACCAGTGGTACCCGGAATGCGCGCGCGTCATGGCGCTCATGGGCGCGGAGATCCTGCTGTACCCGACCGCGATCGGATCCGAGCCGCAGGATCCGGCACTGGATTCGCGGCCGCACTGGCAACGCACCATGCAGGGGCACGCGGCCGCGAACGTCATGCCGCTCGTGGCTTCGAACCGCATCGGCACCGAGCAGGGCGAGAAGTACCCGGTCACCTTCTACGGGCACTCGTTCATCGCTGATCACACCGGCGGCATCGTCGCCGAGGCCGACGCCGCGACCGAGTCGGTGCTGACCGCGACCTTCGATCTCGATGCGACGCGCCGCTACCGCCAGACCTGGGGCGTGTTCCGGGACCGTCGCCCGGACCTCTACGGCCCGCTGCTGTCGCTCGATGGCAGCCGCCGCTGAAACGCGCGCGGTCGCGCGGTCGCCCGACTCCGGAGACCCGCCGGCGCGGTCTGCGCTGGATGGTGAGCTCGTGTGCGTGGATCTCGAGACCAC
>CAYWMY010000237.1:0-1123 GCA_964459405.1 uncultured Steroidobacteraceae bacterium
GACCAGGTCGCCGCCCGGCTCCAGGTGATGACGGCTGATCGATCCTTCGCCGGTGTCGTGCGCGAAGTTGCCGCGGCGGGCTCCGGTGTTGAGGGCACGGATCGCGTTCGCGCTCAAGGCACCGAAGCTCATCGCGGAGATGTTGAACACACTGGCCTCGTAGGGACGCGCGCGTTCCGCGCCGATCAGCACGCGAAAGTCGTGCGTGGCCAGCTGTGTCGGCACGAGGGAATGGTTGATCCACTCGTAACCCGTGGCACCGACGTCGCGCTGCGTGCCGAAGGGCCGCATGTCCGGGTCGCCCTTGGCGCGCTGGTAGACCAGCGAGCGCTGCTGGCGCGAGAAGGGCGTGGCCTCGGTGTCGCTCTCCAGAAAATACTGGCGCAGTTCGGGGCGGATGTACTCGAGCAGGAACCGCAGGTGGCCGATCACGGGATAGTTGCGCAGCACGGCATGCCGCGTCTGACGCGTATCGCGCAGGCCGAGACCGGCCAGCGCGCCGAAACCCAGCGCCAGCCATGCGCCCCGCCCGACGGCCAGCCAGCTCGCCGCCGCGGCCAGCGCCGCCGCGGTACAGACGAACCACGCGGCGTAGCGCAGCGGCACGTGCCGATCGAGTCGATCGAGCCAGAGGAGCATTGCGGCAGCCTACGGTTGCGTGACCCGGTTCGGCAACAGCCCCGCAGCAGACGGACCCCGCTCGCGCCGCAGGCTCGAGCACCTGTGGCACGAACGGGGCCCGGGGAACCCAGGGAACCCCATGGACCTCAGAAGGTTGCCGTCGCCATCACCCAGAGCTTCGTGGCATCGGTGCCGAAGCCGTCGGCATTGTAATCACCAGCCTTGAACAGCAGTTCGTAGCGCTTCGCGAAGGTGAAGCCCACCGATGCGTTCCACTCCGTGCCGTAGTCACGATCGACCGCCTCGGCGCGATAGTCGTGGTAGAAGACCTGCACGTTGGCCGGACCGAGCCTGGTCATGAAGCCGACGTAGGTGTCCTCGATTCCCTGCGGCGGAGTCACGAGGAACTTGTCCACCCAGCCCTGGAAGGCGTGCAGCGTCGCGAGCGGTGTCTGGAAGCGCGCGTTCGCGCGCGTGGCGTGCCCTTCCAGCACCTCGCGGC
>CAYWMY010000237.1:1133-4917 GCA_964459405.1 uncultured Steroidobacteraceae bacterium
CCTTGATGGTGTGCGGCCCGTAGGCCAGACCCACCTCGGCCTCCCAGTAGTCGGCGCTGTAGTTCGAGGGATTGTCGCCGTAGTCGTCCTGCGTCGCATAGGAGACCGCAAACGGCAGCTTCCAGCCCTTCGCGATCTCCGGGCTGCCCGCCCAGCGTGCACCGTAGGTCGCGTTCGACTGGCCCGAGGCGTTGTCGAAATCCATCAGGTAGGCGAAGGCGCTGATCGTGCCCGCCTTGCCGGCGTTGAACTTCGCGTTCATGAGATGCGTATCGCCGTGCCAGTTGGCCTGTTGCGCGCCGGTCTTGGGACCGAACACTCGGTTCACGTTCCACACCCACGCATAGCTCAGCTCGGTACGCGGCAGCGCCGTGGTCTTGAACTGCACACTGTCGTAAGTCTGCTCGTTCTGTCGCCAGCCCACGTTGCCGATGAAGCGGTGGTTGTCGAGCACGATGCGCTGGCGGCCGCCGCTGAGCTGGTTCTTGCCGATCTGCCATCGCAGGCTCGCCTGGTTCAGCTCCGTACCCTCGGGATCACCGACGATCGGATACCGCGTCTTGCCATTCGACGTGCTGTTGTAGTCCTCGACGATGGCCCGGATGTCGTCCACCTCGATCATCGCGCTCACGCCGTAGAGGGGCAGGCTCTGCCAGCTCAGGCGCGACCGCAGCGTCAGGGCCGATGCATCCTGTGTCAGCGCGTCGTCGTCGACGTCTTCATAGCGCATCCGGAAGGAAACCTGGGCTTTGCCTCCGGTCACGGCCTCGGCGATAGTGTTCGCCTTCGGCGGCGCATCGGCACCGTGTGCCGCGCCAGCCGCCAGCATCGTCAGGACCGCCAGCGCGCTTGTCTCATATCGCATACGCATTCTCCGCATACAGACAGGTATCACTCGCAAGCTAATAGAAACAATTGAAACCGTAGTGGATATAAGCTTGCGGCTCCCTGATGCCCCACCGCCACAGTATTTTCCGTCACACCCATGAAACCGCTCCGACTCGCAATCCTGACGACCCTGCTCACGATGGCCCGACCCGCGGCAGCGGCTGCGGAATCCGGGGCAGAGCCCGCAGCCGCAGCGGGGGACTTGCCGACCGTCTGGGTGTTCGCCAAGGCGCCCCGGCAGCTCGTCGAGGTTGCCGCGTCCGTGACCGTGGCGGACGAGGCGTCGATACGCCGCGAACTCGCGCAGGACTTCCGCGACCTGACGCGCTACACACCTGGACTGTCGATGCGCCACGACGCAACGCGCTTCGGTCTCGACACCATCAGCATCCGCGGCATCGGCGGCAACCGTGTGCTGCTGGAAACCGACGGCGTACCCGCGCCGTCGGGTTTCGCGGTGGGTGCTCTCGGCGACTCCGGGCGGCCGTACGCCGATCTCGACCTGCTCAAGCGCATCGAGATCCTGCGCGGTCCGGCATCGGCGCTCTACGGCAGCGATGCGATCGGCGGTGTCGTCAGCTCGCGCACGCTGGACCCCGCGGACCTGCTCGACGGCGACAGCACGGCGCTGCGGCTGCGCACGGGCTACAACAGCGACGATCGCAGCATGGTCGCCTCGGTGGCGGGCGCCGCCCGCATCGCGGGCGGAGTCGATGCCATGGTGGCGCTGGCTCACCGCGAGGGCGACGAGCTGCGCAACGAGTCGGCCGTGCTCGACGCGAACCCGCGCGACTACCACCGCAGCACGCTGCTCGCGCGCGCGGTGCTCTCCGGGCTCGACCATCCGCTGCGCATCACCTTCTCCGGCGAACGCGGTCGCGCGCAGACCCGCGTCGATTCGCTGGAGCTGACGCCCCCGCGCTTCACGAACACCATCGACATGCGGGGTGACGACCGCGCACGCTCGTATCGCGTGCTCGTCGACCAGACACTCATGGACTTCGGCGGGTTCGACCAGGTCGAGTGGCGCGCGTACTGGCAGCAGGCCTCCGTGGAACAGGCCACGTTCGAGCAGCGGCGGGCGGCTCCACCGCGCACGCCCGCGCAGGAGGTGGACCGGAAATTCAGCTACCGTGAAACGACCATCGGCAGCGAAGTGACGCTGGCACGCGACCTGAACCTGGGCGGCCTCGAGCACCGGCTCGTTTTCGGCGGCGAAGCCATGCGCAGCCAGATGACCGAAGCGCGCAACGGCCTGCAGACCTCCCTGCCGTCCGGTGTCTCGACCAACGTGCTGCTGGGCGAGGTCATGCCGGTCCGGGATTTCCCGCGTTCGACCACGACCACGCTCGGCCTCTACCTGCAGGACGAGTTCAGGCCATGGGACGGACGCCTCACGGTGCTGCCGGCCCTGCGCCTGGATCACTACCGGCTGCGCCCGAAGGAAGACGCGATGTACCGCGAGGACAACCCGCGGCAGGCGCCGGTGTCGCTGACCCACACCTCGCTCACGCCGCGGTTCGGTCTCACCTGGCGCATCGCGGATGAGCTGGCGCTGTTCGGCCAGTACGTGCGCGGTTTCCGCTCGCCACCGTTCGCCGACATCAACATCGGTCTCGACATCGCGATGTTCAACTACCGCGCAATCCCCAATCCCGACCTGGAGCCCGAGAAGAGCAACGCCTTCGAGATCGGGCTGCGCAGCACCCGCGAGGCACTGTCGGGATCAGTGAGCATCTTCTACACGCGCTACCGTGACTTCATCGAGTCCAGGGTCAACATCGGCGTCGACCCGGCCACCGGCGCCACGCTGTTCCAGTCGCGCAACCTCGCCCGCGCGGAGATCTGGGGCGCCGAAGCCGAGGGCGTCGCACGCCTCGGGGAATGGCATCCGTCGCTGGCGCCATGGGCCCTGCGCTTCGCGGTTTCCTACGCCCGCGGCAACGACCTCGAGCGCGACCAGCCGCTGAATTCCGTCGATCCGCTGAAGGCCGTGGTCGGCGTGCGCTACACAGCACCGGGCGGCGCATGGGATGCGGAGCTGCTGACCACCGCGGTCGCGGGCAAGGACCGCGTCAGCGACGGTGCCGCCCCGGTCGTGCGCACGACCGGCTTCGTGACCATCGATCTGCTGGCGCAGTGGCGCATCACCGAGCGACTGACGGCCCAGGCGGGCGTGTTCAATCTGACCGACCGCTCGTACCTCGAGTGGACCGACGTGCGCGAGCGCGCCGCGAATGACCCGCTGCTCGAGCTCTACCGTCGTCCCGGCCGCAACGGTTCGATCTCCTTCAGTTACCGATACTGACCGGGCTGGCGGCAGCCGCGGCTGTCGCCGCCGCACGTCTGCCTGCCGGACTCTGCCTTCGCCAAAAAAAAACGGGGCGGTACTGCCGCCCCGTCAATCACTCGCTCGGACTCAGCCGTTCAATAGACGTCGTGCGTCGTGTTGTACACGTTGAACTTGCCGGTCGGCGTGATCAGGCGCGCGTCCTTGATGACCGCCTTGAGCTTCAGCGTCCGGTCATCGACGACCACGATCGCCGACTCCTGATTCTTGCCGCTCCAGACCGAGAACCACACCTCGTCGCCAGCCTTGTTGAACTCCGGCTGCACGATGCGCTTCGGTCCCTCGCCCAAACCCGCCCATTCGGCGATCGGCAGCACCTTGTAGCCCGCGTCCGGCTTGTTGACGTCGAACACGGCGATCGACTGACTGATCTTCGGATCAGGGTGCAGCGTCGTGTCGACATACAGGTGCTTCGACGTGGGGTGCGTCTTCACGAACAGCGAGCCGCCGCCCTGGCCCTTCAGCACGCGCACGACTTTCCAGGCATGCGCCGGGTGCTTCTCCGGATCTGTGGCGATCAGCGTGATCTTTTCGTTGCCGAGCGCG
>CAYWMY010000238.1:0-4913 GCA_964459405.1 uncultured Steroidobacteraceae bacterium
CACCCGTCGTCCGGGCCGCTGGCCTCGCTGCATCCGGTGCGCGACGTGTATGCGGCGCTCGATACGGCGATCGGCGCCATCGTCGACGCGGCCGATGATCGCACCACGGTTCTGATCACCTCGGGCGACGGCATGGGGCCCAATTATTCGGGTTGCCACCTGATGCCCGAGATGCTGCACCGGATGGGGCATTTCTTCGCGGGCGGCGTCGGGGGCGACGGCGCGCAGAAGGCACCGAAGAAGGGCGTGCTCGCCGCCGTCCGGCAGGCGATTCCACTGGGCTGGCGACAGTCGGTGACACGCTGCATGCCACGCTCGATGCGCTATCGCCTCAGCATGAAGTGGGTCAATTCGGGGATCGACTGGCAGCGATCCCGGCTGTTCTGCATCCCGAACTCCAACGAGGGATATTTCCGCGTGAATCTGCGCGGCCGCGAGCCGCTCGGCATCGTTTCGCCGGGAACTGAATACGACGAACTGCTGGGCTCGCTGCGCGAAACGCTGCAGGTGCTGCGCAATCCCGTCAATTCGCGGCTCGCCGCGGAGAAGGTCGTGCTGATGGACCAGACCTATCCGGGTGCGCGGCGGCAGGACCTGCCCGACGCGGTGATCAGCTGGGACCTGGGCGCTCGCGTGCTGGACGAGATCGAGGCCCCGTCCGTCGGCCGGATCCGCAGGCAGGCCGGCCACGCGGTGTCGCCGTTCTACACCGGCAACCACCGTCCAACGGCGTTCGTGCTGGCGCGCGGTCCGTCGCTCTACCGGCCCGCGAGCTTCGAGGGCGGGCACATTCTCGATCTCGCGCCGACACTGCTGTCGGTGCTCGGTGTTGACGCGCCGGCGTACTTCGAGGGGCGACCCTGGTCTGCATTCACCGCGCCGGCGTGAGTCCCGGCGGCGGCTGGCGCGACTTCACCGGGCGGGGGTGTTCCGGGCGGACCGCGCACACGGCGCGTCGGGGATTTCTGCGGGTTGCTGCAAGGCGGGACCGTGCCGGCCGAACTCATCATGCCGGTTCGGCCAGGGTCCCGCGCGCCGCGTGCGTGTCCGGGGCGCGGGTTTGTCGAGCGTGTATTGACTGGAGGCAGCGCTGATGTGCGGATTGGCAGGGCTTGTAATGACGGGTCCGCAGCGGGCGGGGGCCGAACAGGAGGCCCTCGTGCGGCGCATGTGCGACATTCAGGCCTATCGCGGACCCGACGACAGCGGAACCGTGGTGCTCGACCGCGTCGTTCTCGGTTCCCGGCGCCTCGCGATCATCGACCTCTCGCCCGCAGGCCACATGCCGATGAGCGACGCGAGCCGCCGCTGGTGGATCGCCTACAACGGCGAGGTGTTCAACTTCGCCGAGATCCGCACCGAGCTGGAAGGGCTTGGACACGAATTCCACTCGCGGACGGACACCGAGGTGATCCTGCACGCGTTCATGCAGTGGGGCGAGGCGTGCATGCACAGGTTCATCGGCATGTTCGCGTTCGCGATCGCCGATACGGCCTCGGGAAGCGTCACACTGGTCCGCGATCGCTATGGCATCAAGCCGCTGTACTACGCCCGCCAAGGCGACCGGATCCTGTTCGCTTCTGAAATGAAGGCACTGTTGCAGGTGATGGGCCAGCAGCAGGTCGACCGGCACAGCCTCGTTGAGTGGATGCTGTATCGCAACGTCGACTCGCTGACTCCGGAGACGCTCGTGCAGGGAGTGTCCTCCGTGCTTCCTGGTCACCTGGTCCGGATCGTCGATGGATCGATCGAGACCCGGCAGTGGTACTCCGCGCTCGACTTCATCAGCGAACAGGAATTCCGCCGGTTCAGTTCGGTGAGACCGCAGGAGGTGGGCGCGGAGGTCGAGCAGACGCTCACCGATGCCGTGAGGCTGCGCCTGATCAGCGACGTGCCGGTCGGCACGCTGCTGAGCGGAGGGCTGGACTCGAGCCTCGTGACGGCGATCGCCGCACGGCACACACAGCATCTGAGCGCCTTCCACGTCTCGATCGAGGGCTTTCCCAAACTCGACGAGCGGCGCTATGCGGAGCACCTGTCGGAGCGGTTGAAGATTCCGTTCATTCCGCTGTCGCTCACCGGAGCGATGTTCCGCCGGGCGCTGCCGACCGCGATCTATCTTTCGGACCTGCCGCTCACGCATCCGAACACCATCGCTTATCACCTGATCAGCAGGACGGCGCGGGATCACGGCGTGATCGTGCTGCTGTCGGGTGAGGGGGCCGATGAACTGTTCGGCGGTTATCTGTGGAACTACCGGCGCAAACGCAATCTGCTGCGCCTCCGGAAATGGCTGGACCGGGTGCCGGACCGGCTCATGGACTTCGCCGCGCTGCTCGTCTATGCGGACGCGGGTCTGCCGGTTACGGGGCACCGTTTCCGCGAGGCATTGCCGCCGACCGTGGACTTCATCGACCGGTTTGCGCGTCAGGACTGGCAGGATCGCTGCGCGGAGGCGTACCGGTTCCTGCCGAGCGACATCGACCGCGGCGTGCTGGGCAACATGCTGGCCGATCTCTCGGACTTCCTGACGCCGCTGCTGCGTCGCCTCGACCGCGCGAGCATGGGTGCATCCGTCGAGACGCGCGTCCCGTTCCTGGACCATCGTCTCGTGCATCGAGCCATCAACATGCCGCTCGACTACAAGGTCGGCAAGTACGCCGACAAGTGGGTGCTGAAGCAGGTCGCGCGGCGCTACATGCCCGATTTCCTCGTGGACCGGAAGAAAGCCGGCTTTCCGCTGCCGCTCGATGCCTACATCGCGCCGCTGGCGCAGGCCGCGTTCTTCCGTGATGGTTTCTGCCAGAACACCCTGGGGATCAGCTCGCGTGCCATCGACCGCATCACCGCGAACTGGCGCCCGCGGGTGTTCGGCTTCTTCGGCATGCTGACTCTGGAGATCTGGGGCCGGATTCACATGCTGGGTGAGCCCGTCGCCGCGATCGACGAGCGCATCGCCGCGCTGGAACGATCGGCCACCGGCCGCTGACGAGGTCCACTGTGCGAATCGGTATTTCGATGCTGAGTCACGATCGCTCCTGGGGTGGCCCGGGGATTTACGCGCACGAGATCGTGCGGAATCTGCTCGAGATCGATCGCGTCAACGAGTACGTGCTGATCTATCCGGGGTTCTGCGCCGAGCGCAACGGCATGGGGCAGTATCAGCCGCATTACCCCAACTGCGTGGAAGTGGCGACACGCAAGTCACTCGGCTGGACCATCTACTGGGAGCAGGTGGTGCTGCCGCCGGTGGCCCGCCGTCACCGGCTGGATCTGTTCTTCAACCCCTTCTGGTCGGTTCCCGTGCTGGGTCGCTACAAGAAGGTGCTGATCGTGCACGGCATGGACTCGCACGTGGTTCCCGAATCGCTGACGCTGCGCCACCGTTTCGAGTGGTTCCTGCACGCGCACCTCTGGGTCCACCGCGCGGACGCGGTCGTGTCGATCTCCGACATGATGAAACGGGATCTGGTCCGCTTCGACCACCTGCCGCCGACCCGTATCCGTCGCGTCTATCACGGCTGCCATCCGAAGTTCCGGCCCATCGACGACGCGGCCGCGCTGTCCGACGCGCGGCGTCGTTATGGGCTGCCGGAGAAGTTCCTGTTCTTCGTCGGCATGCTGTTTCCCCAGAAGAACTTCTCCAATTTCGCCCGCTCCTTCGCCCGTATCGCCGAGCAGGTGCCGCACGACATCGTCGTGGCCGGCCAGCCGCGCTGGAAGTACGCGGAGGACATGGATCTGATCGGCGCGCTGGGTCTCAAGGACCGGATCCGGTTCCTGGACCAGGTGCCGAACGATGACCTGCCGTATCTGTACAACCTGGCAGACTGTTTCGCGTTTCCGTCCTTCTATGAGGCCTTCGGGCTGGTCGGCGTCGAAGCCATGGCCAGCGGATGTCCCGTTGCGGCGGCCAGGGCCGGCGCGCTCCCGGAAGTGCTGGGCGATGCCGCGCTCTACTACGATCCCAACGACGTCGACGAGATGGCCGGCGTGTTCCTGAAGATGCTCACGGACTCCGGGCTGCGCCAGCGGTGCCGTGAGGCCGGGTTCGAGCGCGCAAAGCTGTTCACGTGGAGGCGTGCCGCACGCGAGACGCTGGACCTGTTCGAGGACGTCATGGCCGGGCGGCCCGTGGGTGAAGAACTGCCGGCATGAAGCCGCTGCGGCGCGCCGTCCGCAGGTTCCTGCAGCCCTGCCTCGGAACGGTGCGGTCGTGACCGCAGCCGGGCAGACTCAGGCCCTGGCCGTGAGAGATCGCAACTGGCTGATCGAAGTGACCCGGAACGCCAGCAGCAGCGCCGGATAGGCGGCGATGACCGCCATGATGCGCAAATACCGTGGCACGTCCAACGCCTTCAGCATGACGGCCACTCCTGCGACGAGCAGGCCGACGATGCTCACGATGACGAGGCGCCGCCAGGGCATGACCGGCTGACCGTCCGGGCTCGCATGTGCAATGAGCATCAAGCCAAACAGCAGCTCGCCCACCATGACCGCAGCCATGGTGCCGACCGCGCCGTGAGCGGGGATCAGTACCAGCATCACGATCAGTGCGACAATCGAGCTGACCGTCTTGGCTTTCAGAGCCGCCCCACTCCGGTCCAGTGAGTACGCTGCGTACTGCAGCACCGCGGCCATGGCAGTGACCGCGACCGCAGGCCCGGTCAGCTGGACCGTTGGAACCGCACCCGCAAACTTCTGGCCCGCCAGGAATGCGACGATCAGGTCGGCGTAGCGGATCAGTCCGATCATCGCCGCGACTGCGAAGATCCATGTCACGACCAGCGCGTCGGCCAGATACCGCCGGAACTCCCGCGGCTGCGAGACACGGCTGGTCAGGATCGGCATGAGCAGTGCCGCGAACATGTACGGGAACCGCACCGCGATTTCGCGGATCTTGCCGGCCGCAC
>CAYWMY010000239.1:0-4855 GCA_964459405.1 uncultured Steroidobacteraceae bacterium
AACAGGAGACCGGCGAGAAGGACGTGACCCTGGCCGGATACTGCATGGGCGGGGTGCTGACGCTGATGTACACGGCGCTGTACCCCGAGGCCGTGAAGAATCTCGTGCTGTTCGCGACGCCGCTCAACTTCGAACACATGACGCTGTTCAGCGCCTGGGCCAACGAAAAGCACTTCGAGGTCGACCGTCTCGTCGACGCGGTGGGCAACATTCCCGGTGAGTTCGTGCTGTCGGCCTTCCACATGACGCGCCCGGCCAATCGCCCGGCCGGCCTGCTGCACACCTGGGCCAACATGTGGGACGACGAGTACGTGAAGTCTTACCGCATGTTCGACCGCTGGGCCGAAGAGACGTTGCCGCTCGCGGGCGAATGCTTCCGACAGGTGATCAAGGCATTCCTGTGGCGCAATGCGCTGCTGAAGGATGAAATGCAGCTCGGTGGCCACAAGGTCGACCTGTCGCACATCAAGGCACCGCTGCTCAGCATCGTTGCGCAGCACGACCACATCGTCCCTCACCCGGCCGCACACCCCATCATGGAGAAGGTGTCGTCGCGCGAACGTGAGGAGATCATCGTCAGGGGCGGCCACGTGTCGATCGTGGCCGGGCTCGGTGCCGTCAAGCGGCTCTGGCCGTCGATCGACCGCTGGCTTGGCAGAAGGTCCGTATGATGAACGAAAAGATCCAGTATCCCCGGCGTGTCCGCTGCGGCAGTGTGGATGTCGAGATCCACCTCATGGGTCCGGAGGACCAGCAGGCCGTACTCGCCTTCGCGCGCGAGCTGCCGGCCCACGACTTGCTGTTCCTGCATCGCGACATCCGCAATCCGAAGGTCGTCGCGGCCTGGATCGAGCAGATCAAGGCCGGTGCGATCACGAGTCTCATCGCCGTCGCGGGCGGCCGCGTCCATGGCTGCACGGCGATCGTGCGCGACGCCCTGAGCTGGTCACCACACGTCGCCGAACTGCGGGTGGTCATCGATCCGGAGATGCGCGGCACAGGCCTCGGGCGCACGCTCGTACAGGACTCCTTCGCGCTCGCGATCTCGCTCGGCGTGGAGAAGATCCTCGCGCGCATGACCTCGGACCAGCGCAGCGCGATCACGATGTTCGAGGAGATGGGTTTCCGCGGCGAGGCGCTGCTGCGCGACTATGTCCGCGACGCGGCGGGTATCACGCACGACCTCGCGGTCCTGAGCCTGGATGTGGCGCGCAGCCAGTGCCAGCGCGCGGCTTTCGGCTACAACGAAGCGTTCTGAAGAACGGGGAGCCAGGGCGCGCTGCCCTCGTGGCTCAATCCTCGTCCTGCTTCGGCAGCAGCGCCGCCATCGGCCCCGTGGGGCTGAAGGGGGCCCACTTGCCTTCGGGCTGGGCCAGGCGGTCGGCGAGAATGTGGAAAATGACGGCGTTCACGACCATGCCCATGTGGCTGGCATGAACTTCGATGTTCTCGGATTGATGATCCTCGATGGCGACGCAGTTTTCCCATGCCGCGATGCCATCGCTGCGGCTGTAGATCGACGTCGACGGAACCGGCAGCGGATGGGGCCCCGCCTCGAAGCGCCGCATCGAGGCTGCGGACTCGACCTTGTTTCCGGTCAGATGCTCGTAGAGCCGGCCCACCCGGTTGGCGTGCGGATTGCCCCGGAAGGGACTGCCCATCGTGACCACCTGACGCACCGCGTCCGGATCCCGCCGCGCGGCTTCGCGCGCGATGATTCCACCCAGGCTCCAGCCCACCAGGCTGACCTTGCGGCCGGTCACCATCACGATGTGGTCGATCTGCCGTGCGACATGCTCACCATTCGCGCCCACCGTGCGGTGGTCGAGGTTCCAGCCCAGACGCCACGGGTGGACGTCATAGCCGATCATCCTCAGGAAGGCCCGCAACATCGCCGTGGAATGGTCGTCGGTGGCGAATCCCGGCAGCACCAGCACGCCGTGACCGTCACCGCGTGGCGCGCGAGCCAGCAGCGGACTCGCGGCCATCAGGCCCGCAAGCTCCAGCCCAACCCGCAGCGCCTCCATGGCCGAAAAGAACAGAGGCGGGGGCCGGATCTCGTTGATGTCGCTCGGGACGCTCGCCACGGTCGTCTCCTGGAATAGACAGCACCCGCTTGACATCAATATATAGGCTGCGGGTAAAGAAAAATACACATCGGGCAGTTTTTGCGCGATTCCGGCACCGGTTCGCAGATCCGCCATCGGGTCGGCCGGGAGCGCAGAGGCATGCAGCGGACAGGGTCAGGAGGCTCCCCCGTACTCAGTCCGTGGACTGCTCGGCCGTCACGGGTCGTGCGGCGAGTTCCAGCTTCTGCACCTTGCCGATCTCGGAACGCGGGATCGCCGCCATGAATTCGATGAAGCGCGGACGCTTGTACGCGGCGATGCGCTCACGGCACCAGCGCGCCAGCTCCGGTGCGGACACCTGCGCACCCTCGCGCAGCACGATCGCGGCCTTGACGGCCTCGCCCCAGTATTCGTGCGGCACGCCGAAAACGCTCACGTCCAGCACCGCCGGGTGCGCGGCCAGCGCTTCTTCGACTTCGCGGGGATAGACGTTCTCGCCGCCGGACTTGATGAGTTCCTTCTTGCGCGCGACGAGATACAGAAAGCCGTCGCCGTCGAAACGGCACATGTCGCCCGTGTGCAGCCAGCCGTGGCGCAGCGCCGCCGCGGTCGCTTCCTTCTGGCCCCGATAGCCCCGCATCACGCTCGCGCCCCGCAGGCAGAGCTCGCCGACTTCGCCGGCGGGCACGGGCTGGTCGGCATCGTCGACGATGCTGGCCTGCAGGTGCGTCATGACGCGGCCGCAGGACGCGGGTCGTGCGAGCTGCTCCTCGTGCGTCTGCATGCTCACGAAGCCGCCCGCCTCGGTCTGGCCATAGCCCGCGACCGCGCGCGCTTTCAGCACCTCGACCACGTCGCGGACGAACGAGGCCGCGTGCATGCCACCGCCCAGATTCACGCAGCGCAGCGCCAGCGGCAGCGGTGCCCGGCGCTGCTGCTCGAGTACGGCATCGTAGAACTGCACCGGAATCGCGGCGGTCGTGCAGCGCAGATCCGAGAGCCACGCGAGACAGTCCGCGGGCACGAGGCTGCGTGGGGCGATGTGGATCGCTGCGCCGCCGCTCAAGTGCCCCATGAAGATGCCCAGGCCGCCGACGTGGAACAGCGGCAGGCAGCTGCCGAGGCGGTCGTCGGGAGTCACGCTCCACACTTCGCGCATGGCCAATGCCGCGGCGAGCTGTCCGGCCTGATCCAGTACGCAGCCCTTGGGACGCCCGGTCGTGCCGCTCGTGTACAACATCAGCCACGGGTCCGATGGCGACGGTCGCGGCAGCGCAGACGCGGCGGCACCCGCGCGCACGAAGTCCTCGTAGGCGCAGTCGCCGCCGCCATCCGCGATCAGGATCGAGCGCGGCGGGGCGCGCAGCCGCCCTGCGAGAACGGCCAGGCCATCCGACACGAACAGCAGTCGCGGCGTGGCGTCCGCGAGAATGTAGTCCAGCTCGCCCGCTGCCAGCCGCCAGTTCAGCGGCAGCAGCGTCACGCGCGCCCTGGCTGCCGCGATGAACAGCTCGACCATCGGCACGCCGTTGTTCACCAGCATCGCGACGCACGAGCCGGGCACTGCCCCGGCCTGGAGCAGCGACGCCGCGAGTGCCGACGTACGGCGGTCGAGCGTGGCGAAATCGAGGCTGCGGCCGATATCGGCCGCCGCCGTACGACCCGGATGCCGCCGAGCGAGGTCGTCGATCAGTGCGGCGATCGTGTCCATGCAGGAAGCGGGAGACGCCGGCGCCTCAGACCCCGGCACCGTCGCGCGCCGGCAGCGTGATGGTCACGTCCGCGACACAGCAGTCCGCCCCGTCCTGGTTGCGGATCCACACGTCGAGATCGACACGGCCGTGACCGGATTCATGACGGTACACGCGCGTCACGGTTCCCGTGCCGACGATGTGATCGCCGGCGCAGATCGCGGCCTTCATGGCGATCTTGCGGCGGTTGATGAACGTGCACGGGCCGGCCCAGTCGGTCACGATGCGGTCGACGAAGCTCTGGTGGAACAGCGTGTTCAGGAACGCCGTGCGCGTACCCTGCGAGCGCGCATATTCCGGATCATGGTGACCGGGCATGTAATCCCAGCCCGCAGCCACGTGCAGCACGCACTTCTTGAAGGTGATGTCCATGTGCACGGGCGGCAGCCTGAAGCCCTCCTGCACGTCATCCCACCGCACCTGCCGGAACGAGCCTGTGTAGCGCATGTCACACCGCCCGGTAACGGAACAGCACGTTGGTGCTGCGCGCGACGAGTTCGCCGCGCTGGTTGCGGTACTCGCCCACTGTCGTGATGAAATGCCCCGTGCCGATGCGCGTGGTCTTTTCCTCGGAGATCGAGACCAGCGTGTCGGTCATGTTCATCACGTCACCCGCGCGCACCGGCAGGAAGTACTCGATCTCGGTCGTGACGTTGATCGGCTTGTCGCCGGGCAGCGGCACCCTGGCCGCCATCACCGACACGGAGCGCCTGCCGTCCGGCCGCCACTGCAGCGGAATCGTCCAGGTCTGCAGCATGCCGGGCGGCGCGACCGGGCCGCCCCAGAAGGCGTCCGCGAACTCGCGGTCCCAGTAGCTCAGGTTGCCGTCCTCGATCGACGAGGCGTAGAGGCGGATCATCGACTCGCTGACCGTGACCTCGCCGAACGCCGTCGTGGTTGAGCGTCCGATCCAGGTGCGGGCCTCCTCGTAGGTGCCGAAATTGAGGCTCATGCCGCTCTCGTCTTTCGGCGCGGACGGATCCCTGGCGTTCGGTGCAGTCATCGCAGCCATCCTCGGCGGGCAGACGCGCTCGG